>JBALTG010000058.1:0-26453 GCA_036964625.1 Motiliproteus sp. | reverse complement strand
GTATAAGCATACGAATGGCCGATAAACAACATTAATGGCCGATAAATAACTATATTTGGCCGATAAACAAACTCATGTGGCCGATAGACAACAGATCCTCGGAGCCTGTAAATAATTCTGTGTAACTGCCAAGGTTAAATGTAACCAACCAAGCGGTCTACGCACTCGATGATAAATCGGTTTAAGGCTGTTTTCCAATTTCTTATCGGCATCGTCCATTGATGTCGGTCCACCCGTCCAAGCTGGCCAGTTCCGCTGCGAGCTCTTGAATTTTTCTGTAAATTTAGATTTCGATCATGTGTCACCTTTGTCGCAACAGCACTTGCCATAAACGGTCACTGATCAAGCGTCCGCTATGGATTGCTACTGATGATGCTGATGATATTGGCTTCCATATTAGATTTTTCTAACGGTCGGCTATGGGCCAGTGGCTGACGGACTTACGATGACACTTTATGTTTAAGGATGAAACTTTATTTTCATCCCACAGGTGACCTAAACCTGAAACCATTCTGCTAGTCTGCGCGACACAACTCTTGCCGCGGCCGGGGTTGGTTCTGACTCTCGGACCAATGCTGACCAACCAAGATCAAGCTTGCCTTCTCCCAACCTAACGACCGATATACGTTCATTTTTAATGGCCGACTGGACTGCCCACCTCGAAAGGATGCTCACACCAAATCCTGCGGCTATCAGCTCTACAATGGCATCTGTCACTTCAACAACAGTTACCAGATGAGGTACGACGCCAGAGGGTCGTATAAATCGTTCATATTCAAAGCCTGGCTGTGCAGATTTGCTATAGGTCAGGTAGTCTTCACCTACCAAATCTGTTGCTTCAATAAATTGTTTTGTTGCCAACTTATGTTTTGAGCTTGCTACCAAAACCAGTTCATCCTGAAAAACTGGAATTGAATCGATACCTGGGATCGCCAAATGCCCGGGTGCTAACACAACATCAACCGTGCCTTCCTGAAGATTTTGTAGCGGATTTTGCGTTGCCGAGGCAACCAGTTCCAGTTGAATGCCCGGCTCTTTTTTAGACATTACCTGTAAAAATGACGGCAACCAGTGATAGCAACTATAGGCTGCGACACCAAAGCGAACCACCGTCGTTTCATTATCCGCCATCTGCTGGAAGTCAAACTCAGCACGCTGTAGCGCAGGAATGATCTGATTGGCTGTCTGAGTCATGGCCCGACCCGCAGATGTCTGCCGAAGCCTGCGGCCTTCCCTCTCAAATAACAAACCGCCCAAACGCCTTTCAGCTTCGGCGAGTCGGTGACTTAACGCAGACTGGGTTATGCCTAACACGTATGCGGCTTGTCTTAAGGTACCTGCTTCATCGATAGCCTTGAGCATCTGCCAATGCTTGATGTCTAGCCTCATGCTCTTACCTCATGCCATCTTCGCAGATGAAAATCCAAAACCAGCCACCAACAGATGCATACTATTAATCATTAGTGCGAATTATTCACTATTTTTCTAATCAGAAGCACACTATTGTTCCAGCCTAACCGAGGGAATGATATTAACGTGAACAGAAAATCAACAATCAGTGGCCAGTACCTGGTCTTAATGGCGGCCTTCTTTTACGGGTTAAATCCATTTTTTGCCCAACTATTATTCAAGGAAGGTTTAGGTGCAGAGATGGTGAGTCTGTACCGGTTTATCCTACCCGCGATGTTTTTCGCTTTTTTCCTGCGCACACCCCGAGAAAACTGGTCAGAAGCCTGTAGAACCCTATTATTGGGGGTCGTCAGCGGTATTTCTATTTTCGGCTATTTCCATGCCCTGGAAACGATTCCCTCAGCCACCGCCATCCTGATTTATTATAGCTACCCTGTTTTCAGCGTTTTGATTGGCTGGATTGTATTTAGGCGGGTTCCTACTCAAAATGCGTTGATCTCGGCGGCGCTGGTAGCCATAGCGGCATCATTAACAGTAAGACCCGAAGTTCTTCCTGCAGACGCATTACTTTCGGTTGCCACCTGCTTTTTGGCACCTTTGACTGTTGCCACTCAGGTGCAGTATTTGTCTAACCCCCGAAGAAACATTCCAACAACCAATAGAATGGCCTGGATAACAATCGGCCATATTATGGTTCTGCTGCCGATAGCTATGTGGGTTGCGCCTACACACGTATTGCCCGTTTCACTAACCGGTTTCATGTCGATGTTAGGTATCGCACTGCTGGCAGCGACAATCCCCCAGGTCTTGTTTATGGTGGGTGCACCCAGATCATGCGCAGATAAAAATGCCTTAACAGGATCGCTAGAGTTGGTCGTTGCTCTGCTAACGGGAGCCATTTTATTAGGAGAGAATTTAGATCGACTGGAGATGACCGCTATGGCCCTCATTGTGCTGGCACTGTTTATCAAAAAAGTAGAAAACAAGCCCACGATAGTGGACCGAGGCATGGATCCGGAACGGCCTAACCCAGTGCGGAAAAAGCCCCCAGCAGGTGTGAAAGCGGAAAATAGGCTCAGCGTCTTTTAACGACTCGGCTATTGGCAGTAAAAAGTCATAGACGCAAAAAACTCACCAACACATATTACCACTCATCTCATTGAGCGATATTTTATAATTAGGTCGATGATTTCATGATCGCTTTCCACCGCCTCTAGAGCATCAATCATTGATTGGCGTTGCGGAAGAAAAATATTAAATTTATTTCTTAGAACTTCCTTTACTTGAACATCTGAGTTGGGGTCAAACTCCATTCCAGCATAAATGCATATTCGTTGAAGATTAAATGTTTTGCTAGCCATTAATATAGATTCCCAATCTGATTTTTTATCGTATTTTCAGGTACCGAAAAAGCGTTGAACCAGCACCGACGCCCAGCCTCTCAAGGGGCGGAATTAAACCTATTATGGGCTCTTATCCTCCCATCGGGAAGGAGGGTGATCGGCAGCTCCTCAAAGACAGCTACCGATGTACCGTAAACGGCATTCTGGGGATACCGTTCACTGGTAACGCTTATGAATTCTGGTTGCTAAGCTGTTCGGTTTGCGGACTATAAAGCGCAAACGCGGGACTTAGCTGTGCCATCAGTAGCTCATAGTAGGGGCTCAGTTCCCGCGTAGCAGGCTCCAGATTTGACGCGGATGACTCAAGTAGACTCTTCAGGCTCCAGCCGAGTCGCTTAACCAACCATAACAATTCGTATTGCATCGCATCTATCTCTTTCAGACAGCTGTGATTATCAGGGTCGGAAGGGGCGAGTTCGCTCATCAACCAATCACTAAGCTGGCGATCACCTATGCCGGAATTATCCAGCAGGGTGTTGATTGATTGCATCAAGGTTGCAACGCTCTGGCTTTCTGCATGCTCAGAGGCGGCGGTTTTCTGGCTCAATTCTGCCAGCGGCGCGAACAGATCCAGTAGCAGGGAATTGACTTTGCGCACCCGTTCTAAATTGGCGGGTTGAATCGGTCTATTCTGACCGATTGGATCAGGTGCAGCTAGAAACAATATTCGCATCAGGGCTGAATGAATTGACTCACTGAAGCTGCTGCGATGGATCTTGAAGTAAGGAAGGGCCTCGTGAATCGATCCTTCAGTGTGGCTCAACTCATTGGAGCAAAGGCTATGCAACAGATCGGCACTTGCCACTATTTGGCCTAGCTGACCTAGTTTTGCCGGTGCTTTACGGGTTGGATAGCCGGTTTGATCAAGCCGCTCGTGATGATCAAGGATGCCGCGCCCAATCGCAGTCGGTAGGCCGCTCGCATCGGCACTGCGCTGGCCGATGATCACATGACTCTGTAGCGCGCGCCAGTTCTCTTCGCTCAATGGGGTCTGGGTTTGTATCTCTGGCGACAGGTGTAATAGACCAATATCGTGAATTAGACCGCAGACATAAGCCTCCCAGCACTCATCGGGCTTGTATTTCATCTCATTGGCTATCAACGCAGCCGCCCAGCCAGTGAATAAACTATGCTCGAAGAGATCAGGTAATTGCTGCGACATCACCGTTAGTTTTTGGCGTATCTGTAGTGGCAGATTGCCCGACAGACCGATGTGCCGAAACAGGTCATCGAATTGGATACGCTGCTGTAGGTGACGAAGTTCGGCAGAGTGTTCCAACATCGCCAGGATTCTTTGGTAGATTTGTTCGTCACTAAGGACAGTATCCAGCGAGACTTGGTCATCCAGATTTTTTTTAATGGGTGTTTCTGCAGTTGGGCTTGCGCCCCGCGATTGATACGGCTGCCCTTGGCTATTAGCAGTACGCCGAACTGATTGTAGATATCTTCACAGGCGGTGACTTGCTGTGTATCGTTGAGTTCGGTCAAGTGTTGTAGATAGTGATCGGTTGGCTCTGACATAGGTGACGTCCTTTTCAAATGGAACGAAATACGCCATTTGCATCAACAGACTACCCTAAGTGGATTCGGCTGCACATTACATTGTCGTATTAATCCGTCCTTGCCGTTCACTGCTTTGATTAGTCAATCGCTGTTTGTTTGTCCGCTATCGGGATCAGCGTGGGTGAGCACTCCTTGGTGGAGCTTGATACTCAACTCTTGGTCGCACCCTATCGCTCGCAGACAACGAGCCCAACGCCGGCTTAACGATCTTTAGGAGATGGATCAAACATGAATGCTCCCTCGCTCCGATCGGCTAAGCCCGACAGTCTAGCGGCGGGTCCAGGGATCAGACAACAAACTGAACGCCCCAAAGCACGCCCATTCCCGCCATCAGTGTCCAGAGCATGTTGCCGCTTTTCCAGGCGACCAGAGCGGCGACCAAGGCGGCCACCAGACGGGGCCCGTCGTACGCCAGGCCTTCGGCCTGTAGTCGTAGCAGCGCCGGAAATACCAGGGCAGCCATCAGGCTGGCTGGCACAAAACGCAGCGCCCGGCTCATCCAGGCTGGCTGGCGCTGACTGCCCGGCATCAGGATAAACGCACCCCGTAGTAGATAGGTCCCCACCCCGGCGGCCACGAACAACGACCAGAGATAAGCGTCGCTCACCGCCCCGTCTCCGTTAGGGCGGTAGTATCCGTTCGCCGTTCCAGGCACGACTCCACCCAGACCCCGGTGCCGATACCGCTGATCGCCGCCAGCAACAGCCCCAGATTATAAGGCAGACCAAAAGCGAGCACCGCGACCACCCCGGCGACTAGGGCGGCGACCAAGGAGGACGAGTCCCGTATCGCTGGGATCAACAGCACCAGAAACACCAGTGGAATAGCAAAATCGAGGGACCACCCCGGGGGGATCTGGGCACCGAGAAAAACGCCGGCCGTCACCGAGAACATCCACACCAACCACATGCTGACCGCCACACCGGCGAAATAACAGTGGCCGTAGGCCCCCATCGAGCGACCGGTGTATTTCAGAATACTCAGGGCATACGCCTGATCGGACAGCATGTAGGCCAGCGGCCATTTCCAACGCCTTTGCAACGGCCCCAGATAGGGGGCCAGGGAGGCACTGTACATCAGCATCCGCATATTGATCACCAGTACCGTCATCAGGATCACCGGGGCCGTGGCGCTTTCGCCCAGCAGCTGTAAAGCCGCCATCTGGGCCGCCCCCGCATAAAAAAGCGCGGTCATCCCCACCACCATCTCCGGCGGAAAACCCAGATTAACGGCAGTCACGCCGGTCACCAGCCCGAAGGGCAGGACCCCCGGCGCAATCGGCAGCAGTACCTTGATACCCGCCCGCCAGGCAGATGCGGCGTTGGTAAAGCTCATACCTGTATCATTCGCAGTTTGCTCCACGGCCTTGCGCCGGATCAGAAATCAGCCAAAGGCCATGATGGGTGATTCTCTGGCGTCGATCTGCGGCACGACTCCCAAGCCCGGCCCGGAAGGAAGCGTCAGTTGCCCCTGCTGAACGACCAGGCCATTTACTGGATCGAAATGACCGTCTATATAAGGCGCGGCAATCCAGACCCCGTCACACAACTTAGGCTGCAGGGTTGATCCCAGGTGCAGGCAGGCTGAAGCGACCACATCCCCTCCCCAGGAGTCATCGGACGTCATGGGCAGACCCGCCGCAGCGCAGACATCCCTGATGGTGCGCATCTGGCTGATGCCTCCCACTCGACTCTGCTTCATACCGAAGCCGTCGGCCGCTTTGTCAGCGATCGCCCGCAACAGGCAGTTCAGGTCTTCGATCACTTCGTCGAGATAAAGCGGATGCAGGATCCGCTGGCGTACGCTCAGACATTCCTCATAGGTCATACAAGGCTGCTCCAGTACAAAGCGCCGGTCACGGCAGGCCAGAGACAATTGAATCGCATCGCGTGCCGTCAACCCTCGATTAGCATCCACCGCCAGCACGGTGTCTGGCGCCAACACCTCCGACACTTGATGCACGGCGGCGATATCTTCTGCCAGATCCCGCCCACCGACCTTGAGCTGCAATCGTTGGTAGCCCTGCGCCTGTTTTTCCCGCGCCACTGTAGTGGCCTGGTCCGGTGGCATTAGGCTGATGGCGTAATAGGAGGGCACCTGTTCACGCACGGCACCACCCAGCAGGTCGCACACCCGGACGCCATACACCTTACCAGCGATATCCCAGAGCGCCATGTCGATCGCCGATTTAGCGTAGAGGCTGCCGCAAAGCGCCTGGTTCATGACCTGATAAACCCGCTCAATATGCAGAGGATTCAGGCCAATTAGGTGGGGGCCGATCTCCTCAAGCGCAGCCCGCGCTCCCAGCATATGCTGGGGCTGGTATGCGGGGCCCAGAGGGCAGCACTCGCCATAACCGACAACGCCGGTGTTTGTGGTCACCCGCACCAGGGTTGAGTCGAGCGACGTTATCTGCTGCAGCGCCATGCGGTAGGGCGGCCCATTGATCGGCAAGGCCCGGTGGTAAACGGTTATTCCAGCAATTCTCATCCGCCGACACTCATGCTTCGCTTACATCCCCTAACGCCCCTGGCGGCACCAGCACCAACTTGCCGATGAAACCCTTGGCCATAAAGTCCTGCTGGGCTTGAACGAGCTGCTTCAGTGGATAGGTTTTCGCCACCAGCGGCTTGAGTTCACCCTGCTCGATATAACCAATCAGATTTTCGAACACAAAACGGGGCTGATAGGTGCAGCCAAAAAAGCTCAGATCCTTCAGGTACAGGGTTCTGACATCCAGCTCCACCAGCGGTCCCGCGATGGCACCCGCCACCGCGTAACGCCCTCCGCGACGAAGCAGCTCGAGCAGCTCCGGCCATTGAGATCCCGCCACCAGATCGATGACCACGTCGACCGATTCACAGCCTAAATCGGCCGTCAGGCTAGTCCCCCGCGTTAACACCCGATCAGCACCGAGCGCCTTGACTGCACTCACCTTTTCGCTACCGCAAACGGCGATCACAACCGCACCCCGGCGTTTGGCCAGCTGGACGGCAGCCGATCCCACGCCACCGGAAGCGCCCGTAATCAACACCCGTTCTGCCGCTTTCACTCCCGCACGCTCCAGCATGTTTTCTGCGGTTGAGTAGGCGCAGGGAAAAGAGGCCAACTCGCTGTCGCTCAGATCGCTTTCGATACGGTACGTCTCGCTCGCCAACGATTTGGTGTACTGGGCAAAAGCACCGTCACATTCGGAGCCAAAGGTAATGCAGCTAAAGGCTTCAGTGTCCGCCGGGGCCTGTTGCAGGTTACGGACAATCACCCGCTCGCCGATCCGCCCGACATCCACGCCTTCGCCCACAGCCACAATCACTCCGCAACAATCGTTTCCCTGGATGCGGGGAAACGCCAGCGGAACGCCCGACCAACTGGCATCATCATCACAGGCGCTATCAAAACCCACCGCGGCGCCCGCGTTGGTCTGCCCCGTCACCCCCTTGGAATACCAGGCGATACGCGTATTGATATCGGTATTATTGACGGCGGCGGCGCCGACCCGAATCAACACCTCGCCTCGTCCCGGCCGGGGTACAGACAGGTCTTCCCGGTATTCCAGCTTGTCCAGCCCCCCGTGCCCGGTCAACACGACACCCGCCATACGCCGGGGCAGTGAAAATGTACTCATATCGCTCTCCTCGAAAGCTAACCGTTGTTAAATCGCTGCAAAGCTAAGAAAGAAATTAGCCGCTCAGGTCATATCCGCGCTAAGCGCCAGATCAAGCAGTGCCCGGCAGTCCGCGGCCTGAGGTAGGGAATCGACCGCTGCAGCCAGCGCCTCAACCTGAGGTGCCGATAAACCCGCTCCCGCCAGACGGCGATATTTGTCCCGGAACCCCTCGGCCGTAATGGGTTTGTCCGGATCACCTTGGGCGGCGGTCACCGGGGTCTCCAGCACCGAGCCGTCCTTTAACCGGATGCGCAACCGGGAGAGGATCTCCTCCGGGAAACGCGCGGAGAGGTCAGCAGCGTCGATCAGGGTTATGCGGCGGCTGATGGCCAGAATAGACTCGTCATGAATCGCCGCACCGGTCACCTCCTGGGCACCGACCTGCCCCCTGACCAGCAACGCGGCCAATGGGAAGGCCAGGGCATACTGGGCCTCATCCGCATCCCTAGGTTCATGCCCCTGCAAGCGCATCGATTCATGGAAGGTGTCCACCTCGATCGATTCGATCTGCTCCGGGTCTAAGGGCTGCTTCCCGAGCAGATCGGTCATCGCGGTCAGGGCCGGCTGTGCCCAGCGACATACGGGCCAGGGCTTGAAATACTGTGCATCGATCTCCCAACGCTCGCCCAGATCCAGCCAATTCGCCGACACTTCGTCCTGTTCGATCGTCACGGCCGGCGCTCCGGTGATCCCCTCCATCGCCATAAACAGCGCATTTAAACCAGAATAGGCCCCCGCGCCATGGGCATCACGCAACATACTGGGGTAATCCACCAAGCGCATCATCGGACAGCGGGGCCCGAAATACTCGGCGATTCCAAATGCATGGCGAGCGGTATCGTCGTCCAGATCCAGCAGTCGGATCCCCATAGCGACCACTCCCAGGCCTGAAAAGGCACCGGAGGCGTGGTACTCGGGCGCAGTTGCCATCAGCGAGACCCCGGCCCGCAAGCCCAGCTCGTAACCCAGCGTCAGACAGATCAGAAACTCCCGGCCACTGATCTCACGGCCCTGGGCGCGACAAGCATCAACCAACGCCAGCAGGGCTGGCACTACAGTGGCACCCGCATGGCCCTTGGAGGTGAAGTGTCCCTCGTGAGCGTCCAGGCTATCCACCGTAAACCCCCCGACCCAACCCGCTCCAAGCGGGTGTACCGGACGGCTGTCGAACAGCATGCGGCTTTTCAGCTCGCCCGCCGGGCAGTGCTTGACCGCATAACGGCGCATCCGGGTGGCGGTATCGGCTCGAAACGCCCCCGCCGCCACGCCGAGAATATCCAGCAGGGCGGTGGAGACCAGCGTCCGGGTCTGTTCGGGAATCTGTTCATACTCGAGAGAACGGATAAAGCCCAGGGTATTGCTCATAGGGTCACGCACTCCAACGGGGTTTATTACCTATTTAAAATTAATAATCACGGATTAAAAAGGCAGGGGGAGCTTAGCAGTGCGACCACCGTCCACCACAATGACCTGCCCGGTCAGAAAACCGGCCCGATCACCGGCCAGATGAACGCTAATATCACCGATATCCCGAGGAGTGCCGACCCGCCCAGCAGGGTGCATCCTATCAAGATCTTGCCAGGCGCGATCCGCATCCGGCTGGGCGTTGATATAGGTATCACTCAGATCCGACTTGATCCAGCCCGGCGCAATGGCATTACAACGAATCCCATACCTGCCCAAATCGACAGCCAGGGCCCGGGTCAATCCATGTACACCGGCCTTTGAGGCGCAGTAGGCCGCATGCTCGGGATTGGAGCCCTCACCCTCGATAGAACCGATATTGATGATGCAGCCACCGCCCCGCTTCCGCATGGCCGGCAGCGCCGCCTTGGTCAGGAAGGCGGGGGCCCGCAGATTGACCGCCATCATCAGATCCCACTCCTCCTGACCCATCTCCGACAGAGGCTTCTCGAACATCATACCGGCGTTATTGACCAGGATATCCAGGCCTCCGAAACGCGCCACCGCCGCATTGACCACGAGTTCGTAACTCTGGGGCTCGCAGAGATCAGCAGATACGTAGCGTACGTTGGGGTTCTCTTTGAGCACCTCATCCAGCGGCTGACGCTGGGCGATCACCACCCGGGCGCCCTCCTCCAGAAACCGCTCGCTGATACCACGACCGATACCGCGCCCCCCCCCGGTGACGATGGCAACTTTATCCTTTAACAACATTGTCATCTCCTCTGGCGCTGTTAACCAGAGACCGGTTTGGCACCGGTCACCTCGACGGTCTCACCGGCAATGTAACGGGCCTCATTGGAGGCCAGGAAGGCGATCACATCTGCAATATCCTCGGGTTCGGCGATGCGTCCGAGAGGGACGGTCTTGTTGAGCTCCGCCACCGCCTTATCGGGATCCAGGCCACGGCGCTCGAAGCCGCTACGGATCATGGGGGTATTGATCTCGTGAGGACAGACCGCATTGACACGGATGCCGTCCGGCGCATGGTCACGCCCGAGGTTCTTGGTCAGCGCCGCAACCGCGCCCTTACTGGTGCAGTAGGCCACATGGCCGGGGCCGGGATGAGTGCCCCAGACCGAGGAGGTATTGACGATAGCGCCTGCCCCTCTGGCTTTCATATGAGGAATGGCCGCCCGGCAGAGGTAAAACACCGCCGTCAGATTCACATCCAGTGCCTGGTGCCACATCTCGTCGGAGGTCTCCAGGGCATTGCCCCGAGGAATGATACCGGCATTATTGAGTAGGATATCAAGCCCACCAAACACTTCGACGGCCGCTTCGACAACGCTCTCGCAGTAGCGCTTGTGCCGAAGATCCCCCGCCAGATAGTGAATCTCATAACCCGCGTCACTCATCTCGGCTTGTAT
Source organism: Motiliproteus sp. (assembly GCA_036964625.1). Lineage (GTDB taxonomy): Bacteria > Pseudomonadota > Gammaproteobacteria > Pseudomonadales > Balneatricaceae > Motiliproteus. The sequence continues at coordinate 15,576 of JBALTG010000058.1, read as the reverse complement.
GGCCCGACACCCAGGCTCTGAAAGATCACTCACCATGACCCGGGCCCCCTCTTTACAAAACAGCCTGACCAGTGCCTGGCCGACGCCGCCCGCACCGCCGGTGATAATCACCGACTTGTTCTGGAATCGCATATTTTGTTCCTCTGGCAACATAGGACCCATAAGGATGTGGGGAATGCTCGCTCTATATTAAAAACGTGCAGGAGCAATTTTCTGCCCGTATTTCCCTGGACATCGTCGCACCGCCATTGCCTGCATGGACGCAGGTATGCCGTTGTTGTCGGGAACAGACAACGGCCCATGGCTCCTTGCGACATACCGTCCATCCCTGGACATAAAAAAGGCAGGACTCTGACTGAGGCCTGCCTTGCGCTTGCTGTTATTTTGCCGCTGCGCGAGCCTGTTTCAGCCAGCCATCAAAAGAGGCGCGGTTGGCTGCCACCCACTCGACGGCATGGCGTTTGACGTCTTTGCCAGATTTCTCACCCCGTTCCATCCTGAGGTTCTGCGCGCTTTCGTCGTCCGCCGAGATCTGCACTGCCGCAATAAACTTAGTCGCTGCAGGGTTCTCTTCGGCAAACTCCTTGTTTACGACCGAACGAATTTGATCAACCTCAAAGCCCAGATTTTTGCCGTCAACCAGGGTATTGACGTCGTTCTTGCCACCGGGCAGGTCCGTATAGGGTACGCTCAGATAAACCACATCTTCGCCCGGAACAAGCACTCCGCCAATCCATTGCGGTGACCAGGTGTAGTAAAAAATGGGGCTGCCTTGCTTATAACGGGCCATGGTGTCCGCCATCAGGGCAAAATAGGAACCCTGATTATGGGTCACCGTCTTTGAGAGGTCATAAGCCTGCATATGGTGTTCGATCACCAACTCACAACCCCAGCCGGGGTTGCAACCGGTAAGATCCGCTTTACCGTCACTGTTGCTGTCGAACAGCTTGGCGATTTCCGGCTTCTTCAGATCAGCTAACGAGGTGATGCCGTATTGGTCAGCGGTCTTCTTATCGATCAGGTAACCTTGGGTCACATTAGGAATGATGGTCCCAACTTTTGTCATGCTCGAATCACCGCCCACCTTCTGATAAAAGGTATCGTGTAATGTCTCCCACAGGTGCACGGTGTAGTCGGCATCACCGTAACTCAAGGCGACCATCATAGTCGCATATTCGGTCTCTTTGAAATTCTTTACCTTATAGCCCAGCTCACGTAGACCGATATTCACCACCTCTCCACGGAAGTGCTCTGCGGAGATAGAGGGGAAGATCGGAGTGACGTCAACGCCCTCACCGGGTTTCTCGCTTGAAGCCCAGGCCACACCTGAGGAGGCAGCCAGAGCAAGACCGAGACCGGCAACCAGTACAGTTGTGTTTTTCTTTAACGTTTTCAGTGTGCTTTGCATAAAAAGACTCCAGGTTTATGCTTGTTTTTATGAGGGTCGTATGTATTAAGCGATCTTTTTTTGTGCAGGGGTGATTCTTCTAAATTTTCCGAACAAGCTGCGAACCAGGCCCACAGGTCCTTTTTCAAACCAACGCCCTTCGTGCGCCTGATCCGTAGAGGAGTTATCACCTATGGCCTGGGTCAGGCGATCAAGGAAGATAGCCAGCAGTACCAGACCAACGCCACCCACCGTCGCCAACCCCATATCCAGGCGGCCGATACCGCGCAGGACCATCTGCCCCAGGCCGCCAACGGAGATCATAGAGGCGATCACCACCATCGACAGGGACAGCATCAATGTCTGGTTAACACCGGCCATGATGGTGGGTGTCGCCAAGGGCAACTGAACCTTCATCAGCAATTGCCGCTTGGTACAACCGAAGGCCAGGGCCGCTTCAACCTTATCTCCCGGCACCTGGCGAATACCCAGGTTGGTGAGACGCACCAGCGGCGGCAGGGCAAAAACGATAGTGACCAGCACCCCGGGCACGTTGCCGATCCCGAACAACATCACCACCGGCACCAGATACACAAAGGCGGGCAGGGTCTGCATTGTATCCAGAATGGGGCGTACGATTCGTTCGACCCGGTCGCTCCGGGAGGACCAGATCCCCAGAGGGATTCCAATCACCGCGCAGAAGAACAGCGCCGTCAGCACCAGTGACAGCGTGGTCATGGCTTCACTCCAGACCCCGATAAAGCCCAGCGACATCAGGATAATCAGGCAAAACACCCCCATCCGCTTACCGGCCAGCTGCCAACCAAACAATGACATCAGCAGTATGGCGATCATCGGCGGAACCGACTGCAGCCCATACTCGATACCGTCTAGCACCTGATCGATCGGCCAGCGGATCGCACGGAAGAAATCGCGAAAATTCTGCACCAGATAGGTTAATACACTCTCCACCCACTCACCCAGCGGTATGGTCAGCGTTTGAAAAGGATCTAACAGACTCAATTCTGACATGGTAGGACTCCCACCTAGTTATTGTGCAGGGTATGCAGCAGTTGTTGTTTGGAGATATTGCCCTGGTAGCGCCCTGACAGGTCCAGAACAGGAACCGCATAGTCGGCATGGGCCACACAGCTCAACACCTCGTTAACCAGGCTGTCGGATCTGATGCTTTGCACGTCAGAAATAAGTTCGTCGGGTGCCTTAAGGGTATTCACCAGACCACTGAACAAGCCGTTACTGTCGACCACATACTGGTAGGGCTCACGGGTGCTGGTCGCCCCCTGAAAAGCACCGATGATCTCTTGATCCACCTTGCGCTCGGCCACATCGCCAGCCTTAAGCACCTTGCCGGGATCCACACCCTTGAAAAAGTTAGCGACGTAGTCATCGGCAGGATTGCGCAAAATCTCCTGAGGGGTGCCCACCTGTACCACACGCCCCCCCTCCATGATGGCGATACGGTCACCGATACGAATCGCCTCGTCCAGGTCATGGGAGATAAACACGATGGTACGCTCCTGCTCACGTTGCAGGCGGATCAACTCATCCTGCATCTCGGCGCGGATCAAAGGATCCAAGGCGGAAAACGCCTCATCCATCAGCAAGATGGTAGGGTCGTTGGCCAGAGCCCTGGCCAAGCCTACGCGCTGCTGCATCCCACCCGACAACTGATGCGGGTAGCTGTCCTCGTAACCGGCCAGACCAACCTGAGACAGCGAATCTTTGGCGCGACGTTCACGCTCATCCTGATCGACGCCGGAGATCTCGAGACCGAAGGCGGCGTTGTCCAGCACGGTCATATGCGGCATCAGGGCAAAAGACTGAAACACCATGGACATCTCTTTGCGACGGACCTGCAGCAGCTCGTCAGGACTGAGCTGGGTCACATTCTTTCCGTTCAGTTCAATGGTGCCGGAGGTGGGTTCGATCAGACGGTTCAACAGCCGAACCAGAGTGGACTTACCGGAGCCGGAAAGCCCCATGACAACGAAAATTTCGCCTTTGTTGACGGAAAAGCTGGCGTCCATCACACCGACGGTCTGGCCGGTTTTGTCAAAGATCGATTCTTTATCATGCCCCTCGTCCAGCATCTTCATAGCCGTTTTAGGGTCCTTACCAAAAACTTTATACACGTTCTTTATCGACAGCAGTGATTGTTCGGTACTCATAACGCACCTTTATTATATTTATCGTGTTAACGCATTCCAGCCGGTAATTAACAGAATACTTTCTGAAAACCACCACAATCTGCAGTAATACCTTAGAAACAATAACCCGTCAGGTCTAACAACATTTGCTGCCGGAAAACCATAACCTTAAGTTATCGATTGATAACTTGCAGCTATTAAAACCCAACACCCGCATTAGAACCAACTCACATATAGTCCCTATATATTTTAAAACAGGTTCCTTTGCAACATACTGCAAATCAAGCACAAACAGCACCTAAGCAAGAACCCATTCAACCAGACTCTACCAGCTCTTTGATCACAACAGCCTACCCAGATACGACACCCACGAAACCTTTTGCGCCAGCACCCTTATTCCACTAAACGATTCCAAACGGCACAAAAATGCCAGGACGGATCACACCCCCTCCTGAAACACCACGGTCTTGTTGCCGTCCAAGAACACCCTCTGTTCGCAGTGCAGCTTTAATGCCCTCACCAGGGTCAGACGCTCGGTATCACGCCCTTTTACCACCAGCCGTTCAGGCGTGTAGGTATGGTCTACCGGCTCAACTCGCTGGGTGATAATCGGCCCCTCATCCAGTTCATTACTGACATAGTGAGCCGTTGCCCCGACCAGCTTAACCCCCTTGGCGTAGGCTTGATTATAGGGCTTTGCCCCCTTAAAGCCCGGCAATAACGAATGGTGTATATTGATGGCGCGCCCCTCTAACTTGGCACAAAGCTCCTTCGACAGCACTTGCATGTATCGCGCCAGCACCACTAGATCAGCCCCCGTTTCCTCGACGATCTGCCAGACCTTCGCCTCCTGCTGGGGCTTGGTCTCGGCGCTGACCGGAAAATGGTAGTAGGGAATACCGTACCATTCGACCATCTCCCGAAGATCGGGATGGTTGGAGATAACGGCCGGAATCTCGATATTCAAATACCCGGTGCGGTAACGGTACAACAGGTCCTGCAAACAGTGATCATATTTAGACACGAGGACCACCACCTTTTCAGGTGTGCTGGCATCGCGTATTTGCCACTGCATTGCAAACGGCGCCACGGTATCTACTAATCGGCGCTCTAACTCATCAATCGTCTGCGCATCAGAACTATCATTTTTGAACTCGACGCGAATAAAGAAGTTACTGCCTACATCGTCATTATAAGAACTCATTTCGTTAATGTAGCAGCGCTGCTCAAACAAAAAACGTGTCACAACATTCACCGTACCGAGAATACTCTTGCAGGTACCAGTAAAAATATAGGTTGGGGTATCTTGCTGCATAATGGTTCCTTATTGGTACTTTACGACCACTCTGGCACAGAGGTGCCGCTGGCAGGGAGCGCATCCCGTTTCACTAAAGAAATTTTATTGTAATAAGCACAACCAGGCTGCCAATAACGTCCAGCGACAGTGTGTTATATATCCGCGACGATGAATAAAAAAGATCGACTCTGCCGATTCGGCCGCACCAATGCGGCATAGCACAGGGGTCAAGAGCCTCCGTTGATCGTTACCTTCGATTGCGGTTGCGGCTACCGTTTGCGCTATTTCCTGCCAAAGCCCAAGCAAGGCAGTGGAGAAACCTGGCTGATCAACTTTCATTTTCGCATCCAACTCGATCAGCATTAGAAAAACCAGTAACCAAACCTGCTGGCGAGATCCCTGGCCTGCTGTTTTTTCTGTCCGTGAAAGGCGCCCCCTGCCCGTTCAAAACAATTTGTTAGCCAGCAGAGATAGCAGCCGGGGAGAGCTTCCGAAACGATCTTTGACGTTCTTACTGAAGTGAGGCGCGTTAGCAAAACCACAGGCGACAGCGACCTCCAGAACGCTCTTATTGGTCTGCTCAAGCAGTCGCCTGCCGTGATTGAGCCTCAGCTCCATGTAGTAACGGGAAGGCTGCTTGTTCAGGTATTTTCGAAAAAGCCGTTCGAGTTGACGACGGGATATCCCGGTCATATCCGCCAATTCTTGTAATCGTAACGGCTCCTCAATATTCGATTCCATCAGTGCAATCACCTCTAACAAGTGCGGAGAGGCATACCCCAGTCGGGCGGCTCGCTGGGGCTCGTCCGCAAGGCGCATCGCGCAGACCTGCATCTCAGAAATAGCCACAGCCAGCTCCTCGCCCTGCTCCATACTCACCAGATGCAGCATCATGTCCTGGACACCACTGCCGCCAGAACAACTAAAGCGGCTCCGATCAATCACGAATAACTGCGAAGTAACCGCCAGCAGAGGATACTCCTCTTGAAAGCTAGACAAATAATTCCAATGCGTGGTGCAACGGTAACCATCCAGCAGGCCGGCACGCGCCAGCAGGTAGCTGCCTTGGCCCAAGGCACCAATACTAGAGCCGCTCTTTCCGACCCGCCTTAGCCAACGCAACACCTCCGGCGCATGAAACCGCTGGCCGCCACAGACCACCAGCTTGTCAATGATCGACGGCTCTGCGCACGTGATCGACTGGTGAACGGCTATCTCGAAGCCCTCCTCTGCCATCTGAGGTTGGCCGTTATGGCTCAATAACGTCCAGCGGTAGAGCATTGCTCCACTGAGCTGGTTGGCGAGCCGCAATACATTAATGGCGGCCGTCAGACAGGTGAGAGTCACGCCGGGAAGCAACAGAAACGCGAACTCCTGGGTACACTCTTTCTTTTCCGTCACGTTGCCACGCACGGTGTGCGGCCTCACACCGGAGGTCAATCTGAATTCTGACGACCGCTTAAAGGGCACGACGGCGTCACTACTCGTTCGGTTAAAAGGCGCCTGCGGCTCTGGTCTGAGCCGTACGGGGAGTAGCGCGCGTTCGCCCCTCATAGCGGGCTCTTTGATGGGCCATTGCATCGGAGTCATTGTGCATATCTCCTATATCGGTCGCCTGCGGGACCCTACCTGCTTAACCCGAAGGCATAGGCTCTATTATTATTAATAATCCGAACAGCCCAATAATTGCTTATATGTGCCATCAATACTTTCAATCTTAAAACGCAACATCGCGTCGGTAAATTTAATACTTCAGAACGTAGCTATGAGAATTTCTGGTAACAAATATCGAAAACTGTTATATGAAAAAACGGTTGCCATGCCCTCTTCCTCTCTCTGAATTAACGCGTTAAGGACCGCCCTAACGATCGACCTGTCCTTAATAAATTCAACATCTTAAATCTCCTTTACCAGCATAAATGCGTCATAGATCGCGGCATGGTTTGGGCCTAGGAGGCTGTCCGAGAATAGACTGACCTACTGCGAAACCCTTATTTTGGCCAGATTTGACGCTCATTTTTGGCCAATAGAACCACTATTCACAAGCTGCGTCCCTGCAGCTTGCCCTACGGGCAGCCATTGCTGTGTAAATCGGCTATCCTGCCGATTTATCTTCGCAAATGAACGACAAATCTGACTCAAAATACAGCTCTCTCGCTACGCTCGCTATTCTCGGTCAGCCTCCTAGAGAATATCTCGGTTAGAACTTAATACTTCATGAAAAACCAGACACCGCCGTTACCTGGCAGCCGGCGTTATGAAACAGCGCCACGGTTTCGGGGTCTTCCCGAAACTCGATACCGATCTCAGCGAGGATGGTGTCAGCAGCCTGCTCGATCATGCCCAGGCGGGCCTCGCTCAGCAGGTCGTAGGTCGGGATATTGCGGATAATGCAGGGGACTTCAAGGTGCGTATTCGGCTGCGCTCTAGCGCTGCGAGACGCGCGCCCCCGCCTGTTAAGCGTAGGTTCACCTGACGGTGTTGCGGCACGATCCAGAAGCTGTGTCATGAGCGTTAAGCCCTCTTTTTCTTATTAGTATTGGTCGACATTAGCAAATTCGACACAGGTGTCAACCCTATAGACACGACTGTCTTGTTTGCTAGACTATTGGAAACTCAGCACCTGCGTTGAAACACTTCAAATCATTCATCAATAAACTCTGTAAAATGGCGGATAGCACAGGCTTTCAGCCCCTCTGCAGACTCATTTGTGAATTGGAAAACACGGCGGTAAAGTGAAAAACGATGAAAAAAGTTGTCGCAACAAAACAGAGCGGCTGGCGGGGATCAGTAGACCTCTGGCTTGATGAGGCCTACAAGATGCTGGTCGAATCCGGTGTTGAATCGGTGAAGGTCATGCCTCTGGCCAAAGCGCTGAACATGTCGCGCACGAGCTTTTACTGGCACTTCGAAGACCGCGAGGCACTGCTCGATGCACTGATTCGACGCTGGGAGAAGCAGAACACAGGCAATCTGATCGCACAGACCGAGGTCTATGCGGAAACCATCACGGAGGCCGTGTTAAACCTGTTCGACTGCTGGGTGAACCCGGCGCTCTTTGATTCACGGATGGACTTTGCGATCCGCAACTGGGCGCAACAGTCACCCGCGCTGAAAAAACGCCTGGAGCAGACTGATCAGGACAGAATCACGGCTATCCGTGACATGTTTTCACGCTTCGGCTTTGATGAGGAGCAGGCCGATATCCGCGCCCACACGGTCTATTACACCCAAGTCGGGTATATCTCGATGATGGTGGATGAGCCGGTCTCAGAGCGTCTGCGACGGATGCCGGTTTATGTGGAGAACTATGCCGGCAGCTATCCGACAGAATCTGAAATCGCCCGTTTCATCGCGCGCCACCAGGCGCGCATGCGTTGCGAGTGACACTACCGTTGATCGCAGGGACAACACGAACCTGATGTTAACGCCTTAATTCAAGACCTGGTCCGCCGGCCTCGCCGAGTATCGCCGCGTTCAGCGCGTCGTCGCTCGATCAATTGTTTAACCCGGTCGATCAGGCTGGATTCCAGGTCCTGACGCACGTCCTGACCATAACTCTGCCAGCCCTTGATCTCAGCATCGCTGCGGCCACAACCAAAACACCAGCCCGTATCCTGATCCATGGCGCAGACACCCACACACGGAGACATCTCGGCCTGGGCAATCAATTCAGCATCGTTCACGCAAACTCCTCATCTTTACATTAGTAGCGGCTATCCGGGAACTGCCATATATCATCTTCAAAGCATGATAACCGATCATATCTGAGCAGCGCGGTCCTTTCCGAATAGGAACGACCGCTACTTATCAATCTGCGCCAATCGCTACCCGTGCCCGCGGTCTTGAGCCGCGTCAACAAAAGTGCCGACCCAGCCTTGCACCCCCAGATTTCAATCACCTCGGAGCGATCACGGCAGTCGCCGATCAATCCAGTCGGTCGCGCCGCCGGGTTGACAGCAACGACAGCCCGTGCGATTTTGATTAAACGTTCATTTAACTATACAATCGTTTAATGAATTCAATGCAATCTAGATGACGCTATGGCGATGCCTGAAATCAAAAAAGCCACTGACCACAATATCGACCAGCAGCTACCGGCAGGCGTTCAAGAACACTACCGAGCCATTGTCATCACGCACTTAACAACAGTCCTCGCTAATTAGAGTATCGCTATGAGTCAGAAACAGCTTTATATCCACGGCCGTTATCAGAATGCCACCTCCGGTGAGACCTTCATCAGCACCAACCCCGCTACTGGTGAACCACTGGCGGTGCTACAGAAAGCCTCAACCGCAGACGTAGATGCGGCCATCACATCTGCCAAAGCGGGTTTTAAAGTCTGGTCGGCTATGACCGGGATTGAACGCGGCCGGATTCTGCAGCGCGCTGTGGCCATCCTGCGCCAACGCAACGATGAGCTAGCACTGCTGGAAGTACAGGACACTGGCAAGCCGCTGCAGGAAGCCAATTGCGTGGATATCGCCACCGGCGCCGACGTCATCGAATACTACGCAGGGCTGGCGGCGACGCTTCACGGTGAACAGCAAGACCTGGGAGGCAGCAATTTCTTTTACAGCCGGCGCGAGCCGCTGGGTGTCTGCGCGGGTATTGGTGCGTGGAACTACCCCATTCAGATCGCCATGTGGAAAGCGGGCCCGGCCCTGGCTGCCGGTAATGCGATGGTGTTCAAACCCTCGGGGGAGACGCCGCTCACAACGTTAAAACTGGCAGAGATATTTACCGAAGCCGGGTTACCCGACGGTGTTTTCAATGTCGTGCTCGGTGACTACCGGGTTGGCCAAGCGCTGTCACGCCACCCGGAAATTGCCAAAGTCTCCTTTACCGGCGGTACCGGCACCGGCAAGCAGGTGCTGGTAGACGCGGCATCCACCGTCAAAGATGTCACCATGGAGCTGGGAGGAAAATCGGCACTGATTGTGTTTGAAGATGCCGATCTAAACAACGCGGTTTCCGGAGCGCTGCTGGCTAACTTCTACACCCAGGGCGAAGTCTGCACCAACGGCACTCGGGTGTTTGTCCACGACAGCCTCTATGACGAGTTTATCGCCCGGGTTGCAGAACGCACCCAGCGGATGGTCATCGGCGACCCGACTGATCTCAACACCCAGGTCGGGGCGCTGGTCTCGACTCGCCATATGGAAAGCGTGTTGGGCTATATTGAAGCGGCCAAGGCAGCGGGCGCTCGGCTCGTCTGCGGTGGCGAGCGCGTCACCGAGAACGGCCTGGACAAAGGCAATTTCGTTCAACCCACGGTGTTCGCCGATTGTACCGACGAGATGCCCAACGTCACCGACGAGATCTTTGGCCCGGTGATGTCGATATTGCGCTTTAGCGATGAGGAAGAGGTCATCCAGCGCGCTAACAATTCCGACTATGGCTTGGCAGCAGGTCTTTTCACGACCAATTTCTCTCGGGCCCACCGGGTCATCGCACGCCTGGAAGCCGGAATCTGCTGGATCAACACCTGGGGAACCTCACCGGCAGAGATGCCCGTAGGGGGTTACAAGCAGTCGGGGATTGGCCGTGAGAACGGGATGGAAACCCTCAATCACTACACCCAGGTCAAGAGCGTCTATATCGAGCTGGGTGATGTCGACTGCCCTTACCAGTAGCGGCACAGCCCCGAAGCCATACGCAATGGATGCGGTACTGATTTGAACCTGTATTAACGAGAAGTAACAGTATGACCCATAATAAAAAGTACGATTACATTATCGTTGGAGCAGGATCCGCCGGGTGCGTATTGGCCGATCGGCTCAGCGCAGACGGCCAGCATCAAGTCCTGCTGCTGGAGGCCGGAGGGAGTGATAAAAGCATCTTTATCCAGATGCCGACCGCACTTTCTTACCCGATGAATACACCCAAGTATGCGTGGCAATTTGAATCGGAGCAGGAGCCTGGCTTAGACAACCGCGCCCTGCACTGCCCTCGCGGCCGGGTGCTCGGAGGTAGTTCCTCGATCAACGGCATGGTCTATGTCCGCGGCCATGCGTGTGACTTTGACGAGTGGCAAGAACAGGGCGCACAGGGCTGGGAATATCAGAAATGCCTGCCCTATTTCCGTAAAGCGGAGACCTGGAAGGGCGGTGCCGACGAGTACCGCGGCGGCGACGGCCCGCTAGCCACCTGCAACGGCAACGACATGAAGCTCAACCCGCTCTATGAGGCTTTTATCAAAGCGGGTGAAGAAGCCGGCTACCCGACCACCAAGGATTACAACGGTCACCGCCAGGAGGGTTTCGGCCCCATGCACATGACGGTGAAGGACGGCGTCCGTGCCTCCACCTCCAACGCGTACCTGCGCCGGGCGATGAAACGCGCCAACCTGACCGTTGAGACCGGCGTGCTGACCCGCAAAGTCCTGCTCGATGGCAAGAAAGCGGTCGGCATCGAATACCAGAAAAACGCGACCGTCATCCAGTGCCAAGCTACGCGGGAGGTGATCTTATCCGCCGGGTCCATCGGCTCGCCGCAACTGCTGCAACTGTCAGGTATCGGTCCGGCGACCGTACTCAAGGAGGCAGGGGTCGAGCTGATCCATGAACTGCCGGGGGTCGGCGAGAACCTGCAGGACCATCTCGAGGTCTACTTCCAGTACCATTGCAAGCAACCGATCACCCTCAATAGCAAACTGGATCTGGTCAGCAAGGGCCTGATCGGCGCGCGCTGGATGTTGTTCAAAGAGGGTCTGGGCGCCACCAACCACTTTGAATCCTGCGCCTTTATCCGCTCGCGCGCAGGCCTGAAGTGGCCGAATATCCAGTACCATTTCCTGCCCGCCGCCATGCGTTATGACGGCGGTAAGGCGATCGACGGTCACGGCTTCCAGGTCCATATCGGTCCAAACAAACCCGAAAGCCGCGGCCGCGTCTGGATCAAGTCCGCCGACCCGCACGCCAAACCGGGCATTATCTTTAACTACATCAGCACCGAACAGGACCGTCAGGACTGGCGTGATTGTATCCGCCTGACCCGAGAAATTCTTAACCAGCCCGCGATGGACGCCTACCGTGGCGATGAGGTTCAACCCGGTGTCGGAGTACAGTCTGATGCCGAGATCGATGCCTGGGTCAAACAAAATGTCGAAAGCGCCTACCATCCATCCTGCTCGTGTAAGATGGGCGCTGATGACGACCCCATGGCGGTGCTGGACCCCCAATGCCGCGTACGTGGTATCGAGGCGCTACGGGTCGTCGACTCCTCTATTTTCCCGACCATCACCAATGGCAACCTCAACGCCCCAAGCATCATGGTAGCGGAAAAGGCGGCCGATATGATCCTTGGCAAAGCCCCTCTGGATGGCGCTGATGTCGCGGTCTGGATTGATCCCCAGTGGCAGACCCGGCAGCGGATTGGCAACCAGCAACGAGCGACGGGTACAGGGGAAAAATAGATCATATAACTCGAACCGAACCCCCTCCCAGGAGGGGTGTCGTTTCAAAGCGCAGACCTAACCCGGATATTGCATCAGGTGCCGCGATGATCGCGTAGCTAATTGGTTTCACAGGAATTTTTATGATCGAGCGCCGTACCGGTGTGTACGGCCGAGTGAGGAAAAATAACCTGTGGAATCAAAGAGCAAGCGAGGGCGCGAGCAGCTTGGCGCAATATCCGGGCTAAGTCTGCTGAAAAACTGTAAGCGTAGAGCACTCTAAAACAACAAGGTGAGCAACTCATGACGACTCGACAGACCAAGACCCACTTTAACAAAATCCTTAGCGGCAGCATTGTAGCGGCCCTGGGGCTGTCTGCCTCCCTGGCTTTCGCCGGCCAGTGCGACAAGGTACGCTTCTCCGACGTCGGCTGGACCGACATCACCTCGACCACAGCGATCACCTCCGAAGTGATCAAAGGCTTGGGCTACGAGACCAATACCCAGCTGTTGTCGGTACCGGTGACTTACACCTCGCTGGCCAACAAAGACATCGATGTGTTCTTGGGCAACTGGATGCCCACTATGGAAGCCGACATCGCCAAGTACCGCGACGCGGGGACCGTGGAGACCGTTCGAGCCAATCTCGAAGGCGCCAAATACACCCTGGCCGTACCCAAATATGTCTATGACGCTGGCGTCAAAAGCTTTGCCGACATCGCCAAATTCAAAGACAAGTTCAAGGGCAAGATCTACGGCATCGAGCCCGGCAACGACGGTAACCGTTTGATCCAGGATATGATCGATAAGGACGCCTTCGACCTTGAAGGTTTCAAGCTAGTGGAATCCAGCGAAGCCGGCATGGTTTCCCAGGTCGGGCGCGCCGCCAAGCGTCAGCAGTGGATCGCCTTTCTGGGCTGGGCACCCCATCCGATGAACAGCAGCGTCGAGATGGAATACCTGGACGGCGGCGATGATTATTTCGGCCCCAACTACGGCGGTGCCAACGTCTATACCAACGTCCGCAAGGGCTACATCAGCGAGTGCGCAAACATCGGCCAACTGCTGCAGAACCTCAGTTTTACCCTGCAGATGGAAAACGAACTGATGGCCGCCATTCTTGATGACGGCCAGAAACCCGAGCTGGCGGCCCGTAGCTGGTTGCAGCAGAATCCACAGGTTCTTGAAGGCTGGCTTTCAGGCGTCACCAGCAAGGATGGCGGGTCCGCACTCAACGCGGTGCGCAGCCACCTGAAACTCTGATAGTAAGTCACAGTGTCGGTCGGGGCCGGGCTGATTCATAAGCAGCCACGACTCCGACTCTCTCTCGAGGCGCACCTGCGGTGCGCCGCCATCACCTGAGAAACATTAGGCAATAGCGATGAACTGGCTTACTGAGCACAAACTCCCGCTGGGCGACTGGATGGAAGCATTCGTCGACTGGCTGACATTTAACGCCTCCGACTTCTTCGATGCCATCTCCATCTCGCTGGAGTGGCTGATCATCTCCATGGTGGAGATATTCCAATGGTTCCCCCCCTTTGTGCCGATGGCCATGACCGCCGCCCTGGCCTGGATGCTACACCGCAGCCTTCCGTTGGTCATTTTTGTGGTTGCGGCACTGATGCTGATCCTTAACCTGGGCTATTGGCAGGAGATGCTGGAAACCTTTGTACTGGTGCTGGCCGCTACCGTAATGGCGGTGATGATCGGCATTCCCGTCGGCATCATGGCGGCCCACAAACCTTGGATGTATATCATCCTGCGGCCGATCCTCGACCTGATGCAGACGATCCCCACATTCGTATACCTAATCCCAACCTTGGTGCTATTTGGTCTTGGGGTAGTTCCGGGGCTGATATCCACCATTATCTTTGCTATCGCCGCACCGATCCGGCTGACCTACCTGGGCATCAGCCGGGTGCCAGAGAACCTGCTCGAAGCCGGCAAGGCCTTTGGGGCGACCCCGTTCAAGCTGCTCTACAAGGTCGAACTGCCCGCCGCGATGCCCAGCATCATGGCGGGGATCACCCAATGCATCATGCTCTCTCTGTCGATGGTGGTGATATCTGCATTGGTCGGCGCAGATGGCCTGGGCAAACCGGTGGTACGCGCCCTTAACACCGTTAATATTTCTCAAGGGTTCGAAGCCGGTCTGGCCATCGTATTGGTCGCCATCATCCTGGATCGGATCTGCAAAGCGCCGGGCGCTAAAACGGAGGGTTAAGCATGACCACAACAGCCGTCAGTATTAAGAATCTAGACGTCGTTTTTGGCAAAAACGTCAAGCGCAGCCTTGCTCTCCTGGATCAAGGCATGACCCGGCAGCAAATCATCGAACAAACCGGCGACGTCGTGGGTGTGCAAAACGCCAACATCGACGTCAATGAGGGTGAAATCTGCGTGTTGATGGGACTCTCGGGCTCGGGCAAATCCAGCCTGCTGCGCGCCATCAACGGTTTGAACACGATAAGTCGTGGCGAGCTGTTGGTACGCGACGGCGACAGGATGGTGGATGTGGCCAGCTGCGATGCGGCGACACTGTTGCACCTGCGCACCCACCGCGCCTCGATGGTGTTCCAGAATTTCGCCCTGATGCCCTGGCTAAGCGTGATCGACAATGTCGCTTTTGGCCTGGAGATGAAGGGCATGAGCAAGAATCTGCGCCGCGCCAAGGCGATGGAGCAACTCGAGATGGTGGGCCTTGATAAGTGGCACGACAAACTGCCCCACGAACTCTCCGGTGGCATGCAGCAACGCGTCGGCCTGGCCCGCGCCTTCGCCATGGACAGCGATATTCTACTGATGGATGAGCCATTCTCCGCCCTGGATCCGTTGATCCGCACGCAGCTGCAGGATGAACTGATCGAGCTGCAAAACAACCTGAAGAAAACCATCGTCTTCGTTAGCCACGATCTGGATGAAGCACTCAAGATCGGCTCCAACATCGCCATCATGGAGTCGGCCCGCATCATCCAGCATGGTGAGCCCGAACAGATAGTGCTGAACCCGATCAACGCCTACGTGGAAGATTTTGTCGCCCATACTAACCCGCTCAACGTGCTTCGCGGCCGCTCCCTGATGACCGACGTCAACCAGCTGGAACGACAGGGGGACCTGCTGGTATTGAACCCTAACGACGACACCTGTGTCAGCACCAACCCCAGCGGCAAGGTGATGACCGCCAGTCGCCGGGGTCAGTCGCTGCCGCTGCACCAGTGGCGGACCGGCGATGCCGTTGACCAATTGACCCCCGGTACCCTGGTGATGACTCCGCCTGATATCTCGATGCGTCAGGCGATTGAGATCCGTTACCGCACCGGTCATC
>JBALTG010000057.1:0-26726 GCA_036964625.1 Motiliproteus sp. | reverse complement strand
CGCTATTCGCCTCAGATGATCGAAAAATCTGCCTCAAATCGTATTTCCCTCGCTACGATCGGCCAAGCCCGACAGACTCCTAGACATAATCTAGGTATCTAGGCAGGCCGCCTGGGCTTGACCGGCATCAATCAAATCATCGCCTGTCTCGCCGACCACTTTTCCCACCGCCACGGCGCAGGCCCGGCGGGTGTCCAACTCCTGTTGCTCCAACGCCTTCTGGATCTCTTGGAACTCCTGACTGCCTACGGCTAAGCCCAACTTTTTGCACACTTCCTCTGCTCTTTGTCTGGTTCTCATTGGTTCCTCCTCCGTCGAATATCAATGACTAAACAGAATGATTGGCAACCATGCGCGGCCGAACGAGACTGTTAAAACCCACTGATGTAGATCATAGTAAATAAGTCACTGACAATAAAATAAACAAGTGGCGGCGATCATCAACTCAGAATACTCACATCCAGGATTGAGCCATGACTGATAAAAAACTCCCCACTAAAATCAACCTGCACACGCAATCCAAAACACTCGTCTTGGAGTATGGCGGCGAGCAGTTTGAACTGAGCAGTGAATATCTGCGGGTGCACTCACCCAGTGCCGAGGTCAGAGGCCACGGACGAGGACAGGAGACCCTGCAAGTCGGCAAACTGCACGTGGGTATTACGGCCATCGAACCTGTCGGGCGTTACGCTATAAAGCTTATCTTCAGCGACGGCCACGACAGTGGCATATTCACCTGGGACTACCTCTACGACCTCTGCCGCCATCATGACCAATACTGGGACAGCTACCTGCAGAGACTTCATCAGGAAGGGAAGACCCGCGACCCCGACCTCAGCGTGATCAAACTGGATCTGTAACTCGAACAGACTAGGCGGCAACCTGAACCCTCCTCTAGGAGCCTGTCGGACTTAACACTGATCTACTGCGGAAAACCCGAATTTGGTCATATTTTAACGATCACCCTCGTTAAATAGCTCGCTATTCACAAGCAGCGTCCCTGCAGCTTGCCCTACGGGCAGCTATCGCTGTGTAAATCGACTATCCTGTCGATTTATCGCCTCGGATGATCGAAAAATCTGCCTCAAATCGACTTTGGCGTAAATCAAAAGGCCCTCGCTACGATCGGCCAAGCCCGACAGGCTCCTAGTCGTTTTAAGACTCATCATCCCATCTCGGCTCATCATAAACCTGCAACTTCCCTTCATTCACACGCACCACAAAGCAGGCAAGGTCTTCGAAGGCCGGCGGTTTGAGTACACGCCCGGTTTTCAGGCAAAAACTGGACCCATGGCGGGGGCAGATAACGGTATCCGCCTCGATCGTGCCACCACTAAGCTCCCCGCCGTCATGAGGACAGACATTCTCCACGGCATAGTAGCTCCCCTTCAGGTTGACCAGCAGCAGGTCCCAAGCGTCCAGCGTGACCGCCCGGTACTCCCCCGGCTCTAACGCCCGGGGCAGGTTGATATCGTGCCATTGTGCCATCGGTCCACCTCTTCCGGCGTTATCACAGCAGTCCCAGTTTCAATAGGGCCGCCTCGGACATCAGGCTGGCATTCCAGGGGGGGTCGAACACCAGTTTTACCGCCACCGAGCGCACTCCCCTGACCCGCTCGAGCTTGGCCTTCACATCCGCGGCCAGAACGGTCCCCATCCCACAACCGGGGGCAGTCAGGGTCATCTGCACCTGCAGATGGGAACCCCCTCCGGGATTTGGCAAGATCTGGCAGCTGTACACCAGGCCCAGGTCCAGAATATTCACCGGTATCTCCGGGTCATAGCAGCTGCGCAACTGTTGCCGGATCTCATCACGATCCACCGGAACATTTTCAACGATAGTTGCAACGCCATCGCTACCTACCGCTCGCGCCAAACTCTGATCGGAACTCAAACCCAAGGCATCGGCATCACGACTATCGATGCGTGCCAGAAAGCTTCCGGTATTGACGGTGTAGGTTCCCCCAAGCTGCTGCTGGATACTGACCGTCGTTCCCTTGCGGAGGAAAACGGGCTGGCCGGAGGGGATCAACAAAGCATCGCAATCCCTTATCAGGGTGATCGGGTTGGTTTTTTCCATCTCAGTAGCCCCCTATTCCGTTGAAACCCAGCCCTGGGTACCAGGCCCGGTTTCGCCCTGATTACGCTCTCCTACGCCCTGAGTTAACTCGCCTCCGGACAGCGCTCCCTGGAGTGCATGCCAGGCCAGGGTGGCGCACTTGATGCGGCTGGGAAACGCCCGTACGCCCGCAAGGACCCGCAATTTGCCCAAATGTACAGAGTCCCCACCCACCGTGACCAGCTGGTGGAAGCCCTGGAACAGGGTTTCGGCCTCGGATCGCGTCTTGCCTTTCAGGCACTCGGTCATCAGGGATGCAGAGGCGATGGAGATGGCGCACCCCTCCCCCAGGAACGCGACATCCTGGATAACCGCCTCCTCGCCTGGTGCCAGCCTGAGATAGAGCTTCAACCGATCGCCACAGAGGGGATTAAAACCCTCCTGGCAGTGACTGGCCCCTTCCACCCGCCTGAAATTTCGGGGCCGGCGTCCGTGGTCGATGATCACCTCCTGATAGAGTTCACGTAGCTCCTGATCCCTGATGTCTTGATCCCTGTCGTCTTGATTCATATGCTCTTGATTCATGAACCTTGGCCTCCTGGGTGTTCACCGGAATAGGCGTTGAACCTCGTGCAGGGCCGTCACCAGCTTGTCGATATCATCAAAGGTGTTATAGAGAGCCAGAGAGGCGCGTGCCGTCGCCGGCACCCCGAAAAAATCCATCACCGGCATAGCGCAGTGGTGACCGGCCCGGATCGCGATCCCCGCTTGGTCCAGGATGGTGCTTATATCATGGGGATGGACCCCCTGCATCACAAAGGAGAGGATGCCTGCCTTGTGCCTGGCGGTACCGATCAGCCGCACCCCATTGACCGCTGACAGCGCCTCGGTGGCATAGGTCAGCAGCGCCTGCTCATGACGAGCGACAACGCGCAGACCGATCCCATCCAGATAGTTGATGGCCGCGGCCAGGCCGATGACACCGGCGATATGGGGCGTTCCCGCCTCGAACCGATAGGGCAATTCGTTGTATTCGGTTTTCGCAAAACTGACCCGTATAATCATATCCCCCCCGCCCTGATAAGGTTCCATCGCCTCTAGCAGCTCCCGCTTGCCATAGAGCACCCCGATCCCGGTGGGGCCGTAGAGCTTGTGGCCCGAAAAGGCGTAAAAGTCTGCATTCAGTTGCTGCAGATCCACCGGCAGGTGGGGCACCGCCTGAGCGCCATCGATCAGGACCGGAATAGCCCGTTCATGGGCCAATTCGATCATCTCCCGCACCGGATTGATGCTTCCCAGGGCATTGGAAACCTGGGTCAGGGCGAGCAACCGGGTTCTGGGGCCAAGCAACGCTGGATAAGCTTCGAGCTCGATCTCTCCCGCCGCATTGATCGGAATCACCCGCAACCGGGCACCCGTCTGAGCGCAGACAATCTGCCAGGGTACAATGTTGGAGTGGTGCTCCATGGCGCTGATCAAAATCTCATCACCGGGTTCCAGTCGGGGCCTGGCGAAGCTTTGGGCCACCAGGTTGATCGCTTCGGTGGTGCCGCGGACGAAGATAATCTCCTCCCGATAGCGGGCGTTGATAAACGTCTGGATCCGGTCCCGAGCCTGCTCGTAGGATTGCGTCGCCTGCTCGCTCAAGGCATGAGTCCCGCGATGCACATTGGCATTGGATTGCAGGTAGTAATCCTGGAGGCAATCCACCACCTGCAGGGGTTTCTGGGTGGTGGCGGCGTTGTCCAGGTAAACCAGGGGCTTCCCATGAACCCGACGGGACAGAATGGGAAAATCCTTGCGCCGGGCCTCAACATCAAACTCCCCGAAAGGCTCCAACCCGGTTGAAGGATAACGCTCCGGCAGGGTCATAACAGCCCCTCCATCACCTTGTCGCCGGCCTGGGCAGCCAGTCTCTCCATGACCCGATGCCGTAGCCGCTCCCAGAGACCTCCAGCGGGCATGCGGTTCAGGGTTTCCCGAGCGAAGGCAAGACTCAGCAGGGCCTGGGCATCCGCCGGTTTTAGGCCCCGGCTGCCCAAATAAAAGAGCGCCTGCGGGTCCAGTTGACCCACCGTCGCCCCGTGAGAGCACTGCACGTCATCGGCCTCAATCTGCAGTTCCGGCTTGGTATCCATCTCCGCGCCCTGAGAGAGCAACAGGTTCTTGTTGATCTGGCGGGCATCCGTGCGCTGCGCGCCCGGGTGAACCACCGCCTTGCCATTGAAGACGCCATGGGCTTGGTCATTGAGAATCCCTTTATAAAAGAGTTCGCTGCGGCATGCCGGTTGCAAATGATCCACCCGCAGATGGTGATCCAGGTGCTGGCGTCCTCCCAACAGGTAGAGGCCCTCCAGCAGGGTTTCGGCCCCCTCTCCCGCCAGTCTGACCCGGACATCGTTACGGCACAGGCCCCCGCCCAACGCCAGCGACAGGGAGTGAAAGCGACTCGACGCTGCCTGTTCGACATGGAGCCCGGCCAGATGATAGGTGTCAGGTTCCTCCTGCCAGAGCGTTGCATGAGTCAGCTGTGCCCCCTGCGCCAGCCGGATCTCGGTCAGGGGAGCCGTCAGCTGGAGCGCCCTGTCTGCACCGGCATCCGTCGCCACGCCCCGGTACTCCTCCACCAGCTGCGCCTCGGCACCGGCCTCAAGCACGATCAACAGTCGCGGGTAACTGGCCCGGGACTCGGAACCCGAGGAGCACAGGAACAGACAGTGAACGGGCCGCTCCAGACAACAGCCTGCTGGTAGATAGAGGAGCAGACCATCCTCCAACCAGGCGGAATTCAGGGCCGCGAAGGGCTGTCCCTGTGGGCTGACGATCCGCCCTAGATGCCCTTGGATCAGAGCGCGTTCCTCCTGCAGTGCCCGGCTCAAGGGCAACAGCTTCGCCTCTGCAGGCATGCGTCCGGGTTGAGAGAACCCGGGCTGATAACGCCCATCCAGAAAGACCAGCCGTTGTTCGTCGGCCTGCGCTTCTGGCACCCAACCATTCAAGATGGATGCTCCCTCCATCGGAGAGACACCGTCTACCTTAAAGGGGGTTTCGTGCAACGCCTCCAAGCCGGTGTATTTCCACTCCTCCAACCGTCGACTGGGCAGCCCCTGGCTCTGGAATGCCCGCATCCCCCGGTTCCTGAAATCCCTCAGCCAGGACCATTCGGATACCGCCAGGGTACCCTCAGGGAGTGATTCGGTTAATAGCCTAGCCGTTGGCATCGAACACCTCCAAGCCACTGCTGGCCGGACCGTCCTGTGGCTGAAGCTCTCGGTCCTGTGGCTGAAGCTCCCGGTCGACAGCGTATCCATCCCGCTCCAGCGCCAGCGCCAGCTCCGGCCCGCCGCTACGGAGGATGCGTCCCTCCTGAAGCACATGGACCCGATCGGGGACCAGATACTCCAGCAGACGCTGGTAGTGGGTCACCAGAATCAACGCACGCTCCGGGCTGCGAAAGGCGTTGACCCCGGCAGCCACCCGTTTCAAGGCGTCGATGTCCAGACCGGAGTCAGTTTCGTCGAGAATCGCCAGGCGGGGTTCCAGCACCAGCATTTGCAGGATTTCGTTGCTCTTCTTCTCCCCCCCGGAGAAGCCCTCGTTGACCCCCCGGTAAAGCAACGCCTCCTCCATCTGCATCTCACCTACCCGCTGCTTGACCTCATTCAGAAACTCCAGTGCATCCAGCTCTGGCTCGTCGCGCTGCTTGCGCAGGCTGTTGAGGGCACTTTTGAGAAAATGGATATTGCTGACGCCGGGAATCTCCACCGGATACTGGAAGGCCATAAAAATCCCCGCCGCAGCACGCTGCTCGACGCTCAGGCTGAGCAGGTCACGCCCTTCATAGCGGACCTCTCCTGCCGTGACCTCATAGTCCGGGTGTCCGGACAGCACATTGGCCAGCGTACTCTTGCCCGAACCATTGGGCCCCATGATGGCATGCACCTCACCGGCCGCCACCTCCAGGTCGATCCCCTTAAGGATCGGTTTAGCGTCGATTCGGACCTCCAGACCTTTGATCGATAGCATGACTTATCCCTCCCGCTATTAACCCATATTTATCTATATCTGCCCACATCCACTCCTATCAACTCCTATCAGCCCCTATCAGCCCCTATCAGCCCCTATCAGCCCCTATCAACTCCTATCAACCCCCATCAGCGCCTATCAGCTCCTATCAGCCCCTATCAGCTCCTATCAGCCCCTATCAGCTCCTATCAGCCCCTATCAGCCCCTATCAGCCCCTATCAGCCACTATCAGCTCCTATCAGCTCCTATTTGATCCTATCAACTCCTATCAGCCAGCATCCACGCTATAAACCGAAATCAGCCCACGGTCCCCTCCAGGCTGACCTCCATCAGGGCCTGGGCCTCGACCGCAAACTCCATGGGCAGTTTGCGAAACACCTCTTTGCAGAAGCCATTGACCAGCATGGACACGGCCGCCTCCGTATCGATCCCGCGTTGCCGGCAATAGAACAGTTGGGCCTCGCTGATCTTGGAGGTGGTCGCCTCGTGCGCCACCTGGGCATCGGGACGCTTGACCTCGATATAGGGCAACGTATGGGCACCGCACCGGTCCCCCAGCAGCAGCGAGTCGCACTGGCTGTAGTTACGTGCATCCGCGGCCCTCGGCCCGACCTTCACCAGTCCACGGTAGGTGTTCTGCCCATGCCCTGCGGAGATCCCCTTGGAGATGATGGTGCTGCGGGTATGCCGGCCCAGATGAGTCATCTTGGTGCCGGTATCGGCCTGCTGGTAGTTGTTGGTCAGGGCCACCGAGTAGAACTCGCCGACCGCATAATCCCCCTTGAGGATCACACTGGGATACTTCCAGGTGATGGCCGAACCGGTCTCCACCTGAGTCCAGGAGATCTTGCTGTGGGCGCCGGCGCAGAGTCCCCGTTTGGTGACGAAGTTATAGATCCCGCCCTTGCCCTCCTTGTCCCCGGGGTACCAGTTCTGCACCGTCGAATAGCGGATCTCGGCGCCCTCCAAGGCCACCAGTTCCACCACCGCCGCGTGCAGCTGATTCTCATCCCGCATCGGCGCGGTACAGCCCTCCAGATAGCTGACGTAGCTCTGCTCCTCGGCAATGATCAGGGTGCGCTCGAACTGCCCGGTGCGGGCCGCATTGATGCGGAAATAGGTGGAGAGCTCCATCGGACAACGCACCCCTTTGGGGATGTAACAGAAGGAACCGTCACTGAAGACAGCGGCATTCAGGGCCGCATAGAAATTATCGGTGTAAGGCACTACAGATCCCAGATAACGTTTCACCAGTTCGGGGTAGCGCTGCACCGCTTCGGAGAAGGAGCAGAACAGCACCCCCTTGGCCGCCAGCTCATCCTGAAAGGTGGTAGCCACGGAGACGCTGTCGAAGATCGCATCCACCGCCACGCCCGCCAACCGCGCCCGTTCCTGCAGAGGGACACCGAGCCGCTCGTAGGTGCGCAGGATCTCCGGATCCACCTCGTCCAGGCTCGAAGGCCCCTCGGCGCTGGATCTGGGGGAAGAGTAGTAGCTGATCGCGTTGTAATCGATCGGCTCATAATGGACCCTTGACCAGGTCGGTAGCGGCATCGTCCGCCAGTGGCGATAGGCGGCCAGACGCCACTCGAGCATAAAGTCGGGCTCCTGCTTCTTGGCAGAGATCTGCCGGACCACCGCCTCGCTCAACCCCGGAGCCAAGCTATCGGAATCTACGTCCGTTACAAATCCCTGGGTATAACCTCCCTCAAGCAACCGCTCGAGCGAAGGGGTTGTGGTGGCCATTGTTACAGCCCTCCTGCCCTCTTTCGGGTCTTAGATCTGCACTCTTCGTTTCTCACTCGCCCTTGGTTTCTCGAGCAGTGTCTCCAGGCTTATGTGCTCCAGGGCCTGGTAGATCACTGCATTGATCCCCTGCCACTGCTGGCGGATGGCACAATGGGACTCCAGTTGGCATAGCCCGCGTCGTCGACTGCACTCAGTGACCGCGACGGGTCCTTCCAGCACCTCGATCACCTTCGCCAGCGATATCTCTTGAGGTGGTGTGATCAACCGGTAACCGCCCTGTTTACCGCGACAGGAACTGAGGAGTCCACTCCGGCTCAGGAGCTTCAGCAGTTTACTGACGGTACTGATCGGCAACTCAATCGACTGGGCCAGACTGGCCGCACTGTAGGTCCTGTCCGGCTCCCGAGCCATATGGGCCAAGATCACGGTACCGTAGTCCGTCAGTTTACTTACCCGCAGCATTCGCCAACTCCTTTCCTATCACTCATTATCAATATAGTACTAAAATAGTACTATATAAACACCTACAGAAGAATGAATGGGTACGGGATTATTGAATAGTGAAACCTCCGTCAAAGTAACCGTTCAATATCAGCAGGGTTTTTCATCTGTCAGGCGCAACCTACAGAAATAACTGATCTGCAGCAGCTCCTGCTGCCAGGCCGTCAGACGCCGGGGGCTGATTTTAAGTTTGTACCCTGAATATGTTTCCTGAAATGGATTCGAACTCAATTAGGTTGTGCCAGGAGCCTATTGAAAGGCTGTTTAGCGGCAGATGTAAACAGATGCTTGCTCGCCCTCAGGATGTCCTCCTAGTAACGGTGCTGGAGGTGCTTGTTCAGGCAATCAGTAACGGTGCAGGCTGGGGTCGACACTATCGATCCAGGCCAGGATGCCGCCCTTGAGATTGAGGGGCCGGTGGAACCCCTGCTCCAACAACAGTGCGCAGACCTTGGCGGAACGGGCTCCTGACTTGCAATGCACGACGACCTCCTGTTTCCGGTCCCACTCCTCCAGATGGGCAGAGACCTGCTGCATCGGCAGGTGCAGGGCGCCGGGTATACGGCAGATCTCTACTTCGAAGGGCTCGCGGACATCCAAAAGCAGGGGCGGCTTGTCCCCCTCCATCCGCTGCTGTAGCTCTTGGGGGGTAATCTCCCCGAAGGGGAGGGGTTCCATGGATGCCGGGATGCCGCAGAACTGCTGGTAGTTTACCAGCTGCGTCTGGGTAGGGTGATCGCCGCAGACACAGCAGTGAGAATCGCGCCGAATGGAAACCTCATCAAACTGCATCTGGAGCGCATCGTAGAGCAGCAGGCGCCCCTTGAGCGTGGAGCCGATGCCCGTTACCACCTTGATGGCCTCCGTGGCCTGGATGCTGCCGATCAGCGCGGGCAGCACACCCAGAACACCGCCTTCGGCACAGGAGGGAACCAGACCCGGAGGAGGAGGCTGGGGATAGAGGCAACGGTAGCAGGGACCGTCCTCGTAATTGAACAAGGTGGCCTGTCCCTCGAAACGGAAGATGCTGCCGTAGATATTGGGTTTGCCGAGCATTACGCAGGCATCGTTGACCAGATAGCGGGTCGGAAAGTTATCGGTGCCGTCGATCACCAGATCATAGTCCCGAATGATCGACAGGGCGTTCTCGGCGCTAAGTGTTTCCCGGTAGGGGGTGATGTCGAGATGTGGATTGAGGTCCCTCATCCGTAATACGGCCCGTTCTGACTTGGAGGCGCCGATATCGGAGATGCCGAACAGGATCTGGCGTTGCAGGTTAGAGTCCTCGACGGTATCGGGGTCGATGACCCCCAGAGTGCCCACCCCGGCGGCCGCCAGATAGAGGCACAGAGGGGAGCCAAGGCCACCCGCGCCGACGAGCAGCATGCGGGCCTGCTTGAGCTTCTGCTGGCCCGATTTGCCCAGCTCCGGGAGCATGATATGGCGGCTGTAGCGGCCCATCTCCTCGGCGCTGAGCGGCGGCAGCTCGATCTGCCCGACATTAGTTTTCATGGCGACCTCTTCAAACAAAGTTCGATGCCGCTGCCACCGGCGATCGCCGGTACGATCCGCAGCTCGGACGTCTCGGACAGGGACGTAGCCAGTCCCTGATGGCTGCGGATATCCTCCCGGTTGAGGTAGATATTGACGAAGTTTCTCATCTCCCCCTTCTCATCCAGCAGCTGTAGCCGCAGCTCCGGATAGTGATTGCACAATTGCTCTAGGGCCTCACCAACGGTGGTGGCTTGGACGCTCAGTTGGGGCTGATTGTCTGAAAAACGGCGCAGGGGTGAGGGGATCTTGATGGTGGCTTGCATGGAAGGCTCCTCATTCATCGATCGCTTCAATATCGAATCCGCTTCGGTCGTCCCGCAGGCGCCAGGAGCGGTAACCTTTGATCCGGCCTTCATGGACCGCAATAATGATATAACTGATTCCCGGCCAGGCATGCTGGCGATCAAATTCCGAGGGCTCGTCTGGGTGGTCGGGGTGGCTGTGCACGATACTGACGATGCTCAGCCCTTCGGCATCGGCGCGGTCTTCCGTTTCCAAGTAATCCAGGGGGTTGATCAGGAAACGTCGGCGGCGGTTGTGTTCAATATCATTCCGGCAGGATCGGTAGTAACGGCCTTCAGAGCGTTCGAGTTCCCTGCGACCAACGATCAAGCCGCAGGCTTCAAACGGATAACTTTCCAGGGCCTGGTCCAGCATGGCTTGGCGGATAGCGGCGGTGATCCGGATGCTCATAGCAGCTGTCCCCTCAGTCCCAGAGTCCGGCACTGAAGTAACGCTCGCCGATATCACACATCAGGGTGGCAACGATCCCGGATTCGAGCTCACTCATCAGTCTGACGCAGGCCGCCAGATAGGCGCCGGAGGAGTGACCGACAAAAAAACCCCTGCGTGCTAGTTCCCAGCAGTAAGCCTTGGCCTCATCCGCCCGCACATCCAGCCAGCGGTCGATCAGGCCCTGGTCCAGTATTTTTGGCACGATATCCTGAGGTTCTCCCAGAGGTTTAAGCCCCTCGATGCCGGGCCAGCGCTGAGGGCGTACCGCCACTATTTTAACCGAGGGCCAGGTCTCCTTGAGGCGGCGGCCGATACCGGTGATTGATCCGCCGGTGCCGACCCCGGCGACGAAGTGGGTGATGGGGCCTTCGATCTGGCGGATCAGCTCCCCCGCCGTGCCTTCGTAATGGGCCAGGACATTGTTCCGGTTGGCATACTGGTCACAGAAAAAAAATCGCTGCGGCTGCTCCTCATAGAGGGCATGTACCTGTCTCAATGCCTCGTCATACCCCTCCAGCGGGTCCGTTTCTATCAGTTCCGCACCGTGGGCACGCAGGCGCCGCTTGCGCTCGGTGCTGGCATTACCGGGAATGACGATATTGACCTTGAAGCCGAGGGCGGTGCCGATCATCGCGTAGGAGATGCCGGCATTGCCGCTGGATGAATCGAGCACGGTCTTGTCCGCTGTCAGGGCGCCGCTCTTTACCGCTTCATCGAGCATGCGGGCGACCGGCCGGTCCTTAAGCGAGCCTCCTGGGTTGCGCCACTCAGCTTTGGCGTACAGTTGGACCCTGTTAGGGTCGGGGCTGAAATAACTGAGATCAACCAGCGGGGTGTTGCCGATAAGGTTGCTCAGCGTCATGGCCATCCCTCCTTGTACCGCGAACGGCAACCAGAGATACTGTTTCCATTAGATGTCACTATTAAATCTTTCAGTACTAAAACTATAAGACCGCTCTTACCTGATTGCAATGCTCAGGTATTAAATTACCCATAGCCGCTCCCGCGCTGATGGATAGAAACCATGCTTTAGTGACGGGTGCGCCTCAGGGCAGAAGTAGAGCGCGACAAAGCTTCAGAGCGTATCCTGAAATGTCCGCAACGGGCGCATGGACGACCGCAAGTGAGAACTTGATATCACGCAACGTCAATGCACGTTTAAGGGCGCGTTAACGACCATTCGCCACACCTCTATCCAGACTCAATCTGTCGTGTTCAGTTAAGGTCTACCCTATAGGTAAGCCAAGCTTGCATGCTCGATATATAGAAACCTTGGCTAACACCGACGCGTGGAAACGATCAGAATGAACCAAGCCCCCGGAAATAGCCCAAGCCCGCTTCAGAAGGTTCTCGATTATCATCAGGCGACGAAACATGCCCTCCAGCGTTATGCCAGTGGTCCAGGGTGTTTAGACTGGAGCAACCAGCCGAACCCTTTTCGTCGGTATGAGGACACGCGTTTAATCCTGCTGGATCTCCCCCCGCCTTCTAATGAACCGCTCTACGACAATGCCTTTGCTCAAGGCCGGATCTCCCCTACTTCACCGAACTTTTCCAGCATATCGCAACTCTTCTACAACAGCCTGGCGATATCTGCCTGGAAGAGTACGGGGGAGACTCGTTGGGCGCTACGCGTCAACCCCTCCAGCGGCAACCTGCATCCAACCGAGGGCTACCTGATCTGCGGCCCTGTTGAAGGGCTATGTGATAAGCCCATGGTCAGCCATTACGCACCGAAAGAACACGGGCTGGAGGTACTTACAGAGTTTGACTTAGGGCTATGGAAGCAGCTTGGTGCGAGCTTGCCTAAGGGCAGCTGCTTCATGGTTCTCACATCTATTCACTGGCGAGAGGCTTGGAAGTATGGTCAGCGCGGCTATCGCTACTGCCAGCACGATGCGGGCCACGCCATCGCGGCTATCAGTCTCGCCGCTGCCGGGCAGGGATGGCAGGCAAGAATCCTGGACGATCTGAGCACCAATGAACTGGCGTTACTCACCGGCACATTTCGTAAGCACGACGCCGAGTCGGAAGAACCGGATGTACTGATAGCCTTGAGCCCATCTACAGAAACAACGAATCAGGTTGGCTTACCCGCAGAGGCTATTCTGGCTTTTGCCACCCTTGACTGGCGGGGCCGACCCAACCATCTGAGTCCATCGCACGTTGACTGGGGAATGGAGGAAAT
This sequence comes from Motiliproteus sp., assembly GCA_036964625.1. Lineage (GTDB taxonomy): Bacteria > Pseudomonadota > Gammaproteobacteria > Pseudomonadales > Balneatricaceae > Motiliproteus. Next base: position 13,914 of record JBALTG010000057.1, on the reverse strand, counting down.
AGCCTTAGCGGTTAGAAAGCCCCGTGGTTCGAGTTGGTATGATCGATCGCAAAGCCAGCCGAAACCTAGACCTTTGCAACCTGGACCTTTGCAACCTGGACCTTTGCAACCTGGACCTTTGAAACATAGCCCTTTGGACGCTCGCCCGGTTGCCCTTTATAAAATGATTCGCCAGCGCCGTAGTGCCGTAGCTATGGACGCCGAGACGAGTATCTCTCGGGACACCTTCTTTCGTATCATGCAAAAGACGTTGGCCGTTCCTGGCAGCATTCCCTTCGGCACACTCCCCTGGAAGCCCCACATTCACTTGGCTCTTTTTGTTCATCGGGTGGACGATCTGGCGCCTGGACTTTACATCTTGGTGCGCGCCCCTGCACAAAAAAAAGCTTTGGAAGCGGCCCTCACCCAGGCTGATTCATGGAGGCGCCCCCCGGGTTGCCCAGAACAACTCGAGCTGTATTGCCTTATAGCGGCCGATGCACGGAATGTTGCTAGGCAGATAGCCTGTTCACAGAGCATTGCGAGCGATAGCTGCTTCAGCCTGAGTATGATTGCGGAATACCAAGCCTCCCTGAGTTCTTACGGTCCTGCATTTTATCCGCGCCTGTTTTGGGAAGCGGGTGTTATCGGTCAGGTACTCTACCTTGAAGCTGAAGCGGCCGGCATTCGCAGCACTGGAATCGGCTGCTTCTTCGATGACTCGATGCACGAAGTCCTCGGCCTCGAAGGCAGTCAATACCAAGACCTGTACCATTTCACGATCGGCGGCCCCATAGAAGACACTCGGCTGACAACCTTGCCGTCATACCTGGATGAGCCACGAAGTTAAGGACCCTCTGAATAAGTCATCGACGCCTCTGGCAATCAGGGCGGTTCCAGGTCAAGGCGGCAATTTGAAGGCAGGCTGGTTACCTGTCGAAATTTGCCAACACAGATCTGGGGCCGCCCTGAACGCCCCGAAGGGCGTGTCCTGAAACGGTCATCTCCTTTGTCAGATGACTTGAAAAGGCGGTCGGCATTCTCTGCGTCATCTTTCGCGAATCTGACCGTTTCAGGTCACGCAGAGAAAGCCTATGACTTGTTCAGAGGGTCCCTAAGGGAAGAGAGCGCGTTTTTTAAATAGAGCGAACCACATGTTCCCGTGGTAACAGCTATTTAATGATTTCAAATAGCTTGTCGGGATTTTTCATGGTTTTGATTTCCAAGACATTGCCATGTGGATCCGCAATAAAAAAGGTTTCCTGTTCAAAGACTGTATCTTTGAAGCGTATATAGGGCTTGTTCACAAAAGCAATCTTGCGGTCATAGAGTCGTTGCTTAAGTTTGGCGAAGTCAGACGCGGATAGATGTACGCCAAAATGGGGAACAACAACATTACCCATATCTACGCCATGTCGATTGCCATGCACCGATTCGTCGGATTTTGAGGCATGGAGTGTAAGCTCGTTCCCCCAGAAATCAATATCGACCCACCCGTCGCGGCTTCCCGTTTCTGAATGTCCTTGCGCGCAACCAAGCAGGTCGCAATAGAAATCCAAGGCCACATCTAGGTCGCCAGCAGCGATTGCGAGATGAAATCTATGTGCCATTTTTCCATCCTTTTAAGCCACACCACTCAGAGTAATCTCGAAAATGCGCCAAGCCTCTCCACCGCCCATCGCACTCAAGTCAATGCATAGAAGATATAGACGTCAAAATATCAAAAACTTTTCCTCGGGCCCGCCCGTCTATCGTCCAGACGGGCCACCTCGGCCATAGATCGCTGACCTAACGCATTTCACCGCTTATACAGTTATTTTTAGCCCCAGCCCAACATCGACAGTCTGAGCCTTTATATTAGACAGTTTTATGTCAGAAAGAGTCTTTAATTCGACAGTCCCTGGACTTCCGCTCTGGGCACATCCGCTGAAGTTAGCGGTTCCCGCATTCATCACCCACCATCGAGCCCCACCTCCATCTCCAGATTGAATTTGACTCATGCGGAAAAGAACACAGCGAGCTGATCTGCGTCCCAATACAAATCAAGGCTGATGCACGCTAAGTCACTGGTCCCATCGCTACTTGGCGCGGAGGATAGCAAGATCAACGTCCGCTTCCATGTTTCTGCCGAGCTGCGATGGTTGCAGTTTTCGAAGACCTTCAGCGGCAGCAATGGGGCGACTCTTGCCGCTGACTGAAGGCAAGGCAAGGCAGTATCAGTATGTGCGGCGGCTATTGGGCGTACCCGCAGTTGGGTCAGATATGACGACCCAAAATCTTGGTAGATTGGCTAGACCAGGAGCTCAGGCCTCTCACTACTGCGTAGTCAGATTGGAGTGTACTTCAGATGGGCGTTAATCGAGGCCTGTAAATCCTGTAAGTTTGGAGCCCATTCTGGAGTTATCTGACACCTTTGGCGCAGCCGCTCAGACTTCAACCTGACAGATCGACGCCTTAGCGTAAGATTTCTTGTGCGAATTCTGCGTCCACCCCAATAACAGCCCCTATAACACAGGCTTGATGTATAATTTGGCGTTTTAATGGGGCTACAGGCGCTTTTCACGCGCGATGGAATCGCGACGTACGGATGCCGGACAACGCCGCGAAACCTTGACTTCCTCAAAGCCTTAAACCCACTGATATGGTGACAAAACCGTGAGTGACTCAATAAACGCCGATACCAGCACCTTTCAGGGGCTGATCCTTGCTTTGCAACAATACTGGGCTCAACAGGGCTGCGTACTTATGCAGCCACTGGATATGGAAGTGGGCGCGGGCACCTTTCACCCGGCGACCACGCTGCGCTCTGTAGGCCCGGAAAAATGGAGCGCGGCCTACGTCCAGCCCTGCCGCCGCCCTACCGATGGTCGCTACGGCGAAAACCCTAATCGACTCCAGCACTACTACCAATTCCAGGTAGTGATGAAACCCTCACCCGAGAACTTTCAGCAGCTCTATCTCGACTCGCTACTGATGCTGGGTATCGATCCTCTGGTCCACGATATTCGCTTTGTGGAAGACAACTGGGAATCCCCCACCTTAGGCGCCTGGGGACTCGGCTGGGAAGTCTGGCTCAACGGCATGGAGGTAACCCAGTTCACCTACTTCCAGCAGATGGGTGGCTTAGAGTGCTTCCCGGTCACCGGCGAGATCACCTACGGGCTGGAACGTATCGCCATGTACCTGCAGGGCGTCGATAGCATCTACGACCTGGTCTGGACCGACGGCCCTCAGGGGCGCGTCACTTACGGCGATGTGTTCCATCAAAACGAGGTCGAGATGTCGACCTACAACTTTGAAGAGGCGGATGTCGAGTTTCTGTTTAGCAGCTTTGAAAACTTCGAAAAAGAGAGCCGTCGGCTGGTCGAAAAAGGCCTCGCCCTACCCGCCTATGAAATGGTGATGAAAGCCTCACACGTATTCAATCTGCTCGACGCCCGGCACGCCATCTCGGTGACCGAGCGCCAACGCTATATCCTGCGCGTCCGGACATTGGCCCGCGCCGTCTGCGAAACCTATTACCAGGCACGCAAGGCAAAAGGATTCCCATTGGCTGATGAGGCCCTGCGTAACGAACTGCTTGCTGCAGGGGAGAAGTAATATGACTATGGCTATCAAAGACTTTCTATTTGAACTGAGAACCGAAGAGCTTCCGCCTAAATCGCTTAAGCTGCTTTCCAGCGCTCTTGAAGCAGAGGTATGCAAAGGGCTAGCGGGTATCTTTGGCGATGCAGCCAAGGAGATCCTGAGCAACACCCGGTTCCAGTCGTATGCGACACCACGCCGGCTGGCACTGCTGGTTGAACAACTGCCGACCCACGTGCCCAGTAAAACCACGTTGATTTCCGGCCCCCCCGAAAGCATCTGTTATGACAAAGACGGAATAGCGACTAAAGCGCTGCAGGGGTTTGCCAAGAAGAACGGCATCCAACTCGATGACAGCGGGCTACAGGTAACGAACGGCAAAATCGGCTACATGAAAACAGAACCCGAGCAGCCTATCCGTGACCTGCTCGCCGCCGTGATCAAGACGGCACTTGATAACCTACCTATTCCTAAGCGGATGCGCTGGGGCGCGAGCCGTACCGAATTCGTCCGTCCGGTGCATTCGTGCGTGCTGTTATTTGGCGAGGATGTGATCGAGGCGGAAATTCTTGGGATTAAAAGCGGGCGTCAAACCTTCGGCCACCGCTTCCATTACAACCGCGCACTGGAGCTCATGGCGCCCAGTGACTACGAAGCCACGCTGGCTAAAAATGGCTATGTCATCGCCGATTTCGCCAAGCGCCGCGCAACGATCGAGCAGCAGATCAAACAGGCAGCCAGCGCAATCAATGCACAGGCGGTTATCGATCCGAACCTGCTGGACGAGGTCACCGGACTGGTCGAATGGCCGGTCGCGCTCTCCGGCCGTTTTGAATCACGCTTCCTCGAGGTGCCTGCCGAGGCGCTGGTATCGTCGATGAAAGAGCACCAGAAATACTTTCACGTTGTCGACACGAACAACCAGATCCTGCCTTACTTCATCACCGTCTCCAATATCGAGAGCTCAGACCCGCAGCAGGTGATCGCAGGCAACGAAAAGGTGATTCGACCGCGTTTAGCGGATGCGGCGTTTTTCTTCGAAACGGATAAAAAGCACAGCCTGGAATCACGGATTGAAAAGCTCAAGCCTATCGTATTCCAGGCCCAGCTTGGCACGGTCTACGACAAGTCACAGCGGGTGGCGAAACTGGCCAGCCTGATCGCCGCGCAGATCGGTGGCGACACGGCATGGGCCGAACGCGCCGCAAATCTGGCCAAGACCGATCTGGTCACCGAGATGGTGCTCGAGTTTACCGACCTGCAGGGATTGATGGGATCCTACTATGCCCTCAATGACGGCGAGCCGATTGAAGTGGCTCAGGCACTGAACGAACAGTACCTGCCCAAGTTTGCCGGCGATGCATTGCCTGCAACCAAGACCGGTATCGCCCTGGCACTGGCCGATCGGCTCGATACCCTGGTCGGTCTGTTTGGTATCAACCAGCCACCCACCGGCAGCAAAGACCCGTATGCGCTGCGCCGCGCTACCCTCGGCACCTTGCGCATCATGGTCGAGCATCGTCTCGATCTGGATCTGCTGGACCTGCTCACCGCAGCTGCAGATCAGCACGTCAACCTGCCCGCGCGTGCGGGCCTGGAGCAGCAGGTGCTGGTCTTTATGCTGGAACGTTTCCGGGCCGGGTATGCCGATCAAGGTGTGCCAGCGGAGGTGTTCCTGGCGGTCAAAGCCGTCAACCCCACCAAACCGCTGGAGTTTGATCAACGGGTCCAGGCCGTCAACCACTTCCGCACCTTGGCGCAGTCAGAGGCACTTTCTGCAGCCAACAAACGTGTTGCCAACATCCTCGCTAAGCAGGGCGACCCCGGTAGCCAGGCACCTTCCGAAAGCCTGTTCCAGGAAGCCGCCGAGAAGCGTTTACATAGCGAGCTCAACAGCCTTAACGAGAGCATCGACAGCCTGTTGACCAAGGGCGATTTCAAGTCGATCCTTGAACAGCTAGCCAGCCTGCAGCCTGCGATCGATGCCTTCTTCGACGACGTCATGGTGATGGCGGACGATGCGGCGATTCGCGACAATCGGATCTGCTTGCTTAATCAGTTGCGCCAGCGCTTCCTGCTGGTGGCGGATATCTCGCTGCTGTAACGGCGCAATCGGCAGTCATAAAAAACCGGTGTTATACTCTGACACCGGTTTTTTTATGTACAGGGCCGTTGTCAGTTCCCGACAACAACGGCATACCTGCGTCCCTGCAGGCAATGTACGTGCAGAAAACTGCTCCTGCGTTTTCGGCACTTCCCACATCCTTGTGGGTCGTATGCCACGAGAGCCATGGATGGCGGTAGTGGCGATGTACAGGGCCGTTGTCAGTTCCCGACAACAACGGCATACCTGCGTCCCTGCAGGCAATGTACGTGCAGAAAACTGCTCCTGCGTTTTCGGCACTTCCCACATCCGTGTGGGTCGGCGCATCCCGTTCCCGACGGGATTTCCGCACTTCCCACATCCGTGTGGGTCGTATGCCACGAGAGCCATGGATGGCGGCAGTGGCTCTCACAAGCCCTTTTACACGTGCAGACTATGAACAAACTTATCATTCTCGATCGTGACGGTGTTATCAATCAGGACTCCGATGCCTATGTAAAGAATGCTGCCGAATGGATTCCACTCCCCGGCAGTGCCGAGGCGATTGCGCGTCTTTGCAAAGCGGGCTACCGGGTGGCGGTGGCAACTAATCAATCGGGCCTGGGGCGTGGCTATTTTACGCAGGTCGAGCTCGATGCGATGCACGCTAAAATGAGTGCGGTTATCGCCGCCGCCGGGGGCCGACTCGACGGGATATTTTTCTGCCCCCACTCCCCTGATCAAGGCTGCGATTGCCGCAAGCCACTGCCGGGTTTAATCCATCAGATCGAGGCTGCATTGGTAGTCTCTGCGCAGGGCGCGATCATGATCGGAGACAGTCTTCGCGATCTCGAAGCAGGCCAAAGCGCGGGCTGCATTCCGATTCTGGTAAAAACCGGAAAGGGATTACGCACACTCAGCAAGGGCAAAGGTCTTGAAGGCGTCGCGGTATTCGACGACCTTGCAGCCGTTGTTGATCACCTGCTCGATGGCCAGCGATAGCCATTGTTTCACGTGAAACATCCATCCCAACCCAACACCCTTCCGCTGGCATACAGTCCCCGCTGCAGTATCTGGAGTGATTACCGGCATTTGATCTGCTGATCTACGATAACGGATCGGATGCTCATCGCGATGATCGGGTCGATCAGATGAACCTGACCGATTCAGAAATCCGTTATCGAATGGGCGCAACAGCAACAAAGCTGCTGCCTTCGTCGGGCTAAAGCCCAACCAACAAAGGACTGGTGCTGGCTTGATCAGTAAGTTGATATTTATTCCGGCAATGTGACACAGCCACAACCTGCATTAAGTTAATTCCAAGCCGCAAGAGACGACCTGATTACTCACACCGCTCAACCACGATCTAGCCGATAAATTGCTTCATTATCCCTGTAGGTCAGTCTCACCCACGGATGAATATAATATTTCCTGATTACCCACAAAACTCAGCCACGAATGAGTGTCGGAATGTTGGATTGGTGCTTCAACCCGACACATGCAGCCGATTGGTCGCTCTGTCAGAATGAAACCGCCCCCCAGGGATAGTGGGAAGTGTCTTAAATGCAGGAGCAATTTAAGGCCGACCCACAGCAGCGCTCCTGTGGGTCAGGTTTTAACCCCGCGGTGATTGCTGAAGATCAGGGGTAATCAGGAGAGCTCTTATGATGCCCACCTTCTCACAGCATTGATGTTTCACGTGAAACACTCGCCAAGGAGACACCGTAGCTAAGAACAAACCAGGTGCAATGAGGCTAGCGAACAGAGACAGAAAACAGGGCTAACCGAAGAGTAGCGGACGGCTTAATCCGCACCCTGCAACCAGCGCACAGCACCCAATCCAGCCGCGCGCCCCGTGGCAAGACAGCCACTCAACAGATAGCCACCCGTAGGCGCTTCCCAATCGAGCATCTCACCGGCGACAAACAATCCCGGCTGAGTGTTAACCATCAGTGACGTTGTAAGCCCAGAAAAAAGCACCCCGCCCGCACTGCTGATCGCCTCTGCTAACGGCCTGGGACTGACAAGCGGCAAGGGTAATTGCTTAATAGCCGCAGCCAGCAGAACGGGATCGGCATACTGTTCGGTATGGGCTAGCTCGCGCAACAGACTCGCCTTTATCCCTTGAATACCCACCCGCCGCTTAAGATGAGTTGCCATCGACGTCTTACCACGCGGGGTCGCCAATGCCGCCTCAAGCTGTGCCTGAGTCCGATCGGGGGTTAGATCAAGATGTAGCAAGGCGTGCCCTTGAGTTTCTATCTCGGCTCTCAGCGCAGCGGTGAGCGCGTAAACGGCGCCGCCTTCGATACCGTGCGCGGTGACCATCAGATCGGCCCGCTTGGGCATACGACCACTGGCCGGATGGGCAACCTGGATCGACTTCAACGGCTGCCAGGAAAAGCGCGAAGCAAAATGCTCACTCCACGCACAGTTAAAACCACAGTTAGACGGTGCCAACGCCGCTACATCGATCCCCTGCTGGCGTAACAGCTCAACCCACTGACCGTCAGAGCCCATGCGCGGCCAACTCCCCCCACCCAACGCCAGTACAACAGCAGAGGCCTCGGTACAGCACTCACCCTGGTCACTAACAAACCGTAACCGCCCCGCTTCAGCCCAGCCCTGCCAGCGGTGGCGGGGATGAATCTCGACCCCCTGTTGCTCCAGCCGTTGACGCCAGGCACGCAGCAGAGGCGCTGCTTTTCGATCTTCGGGAAACACACGTCCCGCCCCACCGACAAATGTTTCGATGCCCAAACCCTGTACCCAAGCCCTGATGGCCAACGGATCAAAATCTGAAAGCAGCGGTGCTAATCGATCTGCGGCGGCGCCATAACGACGGATAAACGCTGGCAGCGGCTCGTCGTGAGTGATGTTAAGCCCGCTCCGACCCGCCAGCAGAAACTTACGGCCGATGGTTCCCATCGCCTCAAACAACTGCACCGGTATTCCCGCCGCACTGATCACCTCCGCTGCCATTAAACCGGCAGGACCAGCACCAATCACAGCCACAGACGCGCGCGAAGAAGGAGACATAGGGGTCACTCGAAACAACAAAAGAAGGTCACTTTAACACATGCCAAACGAACACCGGGATAACAGCCGCCCCACCGAAACCGATGCCGAATCCGATACCGAAACAACAGCCGATAAACTCAGAGCGATGCGGCTAGCTGCTCAATAAGCACCTCACGCTGGCGCAGCGAATCTAGAGCGGTGTCACCCAGCAGGCTGGCGGCCCGGCTTAACAACCCCTCACTGAGCAGCATAAAGCCACACATACTGTTGCTGAAAAAGGCGCTCTGGTTGGGCACAAAAAAACTGTAGTCCGCCACCGCCGTAAGCGGTGAGCGGCTGGAATCGGTCAGCGCCACCACCCGTATACCAAGCTGAGCAGCCACCTCGGCCGTTTTCAAAACGCTCTGGGTGTAGGGAAAACAGCTAACCAAAATCAACAGATCCCCGGGTTGTAACTGGGCCAACGCATCCGCCACACCCTGGCGGCCAGCATCCAGCGGTGCCACATCCTGGCGCAACATCCCCAGCGCGTAAGAGATGAAAAGGCTGAGTGAATAAAACTGGCGCATGCCATGAATGCGTACCCGTTTGGCCTCGCTCATCAATGTCGCTGTCGCCTCAAAATCAGCCGCATCCACAGCATCGATCAGAGTGGCAATATTACTGCTCTCCTGTCGCCCCAGCTGTGCTAGCAAGCCTAACTCTTCGTCATCACTCGCCTGGTTCAGACGGCCCGCCTGTTCGCTATAAAAATGTTTACCCGCGGCCATCTCACGCCGAAACAACTCTTGTAACTGGCTGTATTTTTCATAACCCAGACGTTGCGCCAAACGCGACAACGTTGAGGCATTAACGCCCAACTGCTGCGACAGTTCGACGATGGTCATAACGGCCGTCTGTTGAGGAGCCTGCAGCATCGACAGTAGGACCTGGTGCGAGCGTTTACCCAGGCGAATGTCACGCTCGCCGCGCTCGATCTCATCCAACAGGCTGCGCAACCCTGCCAGGGTATCGGGTAAGACGGGGCACTTTAGACTCATCATGACTTCCTTAACAACATTAGGGTAACCACCCTGCAACAGGACTCAACGCGACGAAACGGGCATTTTTCAGACCGGCTGCCCGCTGATCATACAGCGCTATGGGGTTACGACAAGCCATATCCTGGCATATACCCCAAAACAATTGCATATTAATAAATGCACAAATCAATTGCACGAACGCATAAATGCACATATATTTTGCATATTGCTTAGGCATCATTTTAACCTCCTTCCACCTATCGCCACCCTACTCTGCAGAGAAACACTATGACCCATGTCTTTCACCGCCACACTCAAAGTAGCTACCCGATCGCCGTCGGGGGTGATGGTCCCTACCTGATAGACAGCAACGGTAGGCGCTATCTGGATGCCTGTGGCGGAGCCGCAGTCTCCTGCCTTGGCCATAGCGATCCGACGGTTATCACCGCGATTCAGAAACAGATCGGCACCCTGGCCTATGCGCACAGCTCATTTTTCACAACAGAACCCATGGAGCAGCTGGCAGACTATCTGATCAGCAAAGCACCTGCAGGGCTTGAGTATGTCTACTTTGTCTCCGGCGGCTCAGAAGCGGTCGAAGCCGCACTGAAGCTGGCACGTCAGTATTTTATCGAGATCGGTGAGCCGCAGCGCAGCCGGGTTATCGCCCGCCAGCAGAGCTATCACGGCAACACCCTGGGTGCTTTGGCCACTGGCGGCAACGCCTGGCGCCGGGCACAGTTTGAACCCCTGCTGACCGAGGTCAGTCATATCAGCGCCTGCTACGCCTACCGCGGCCAAGCTGAAAGCGAAACCGATGACGCCTATACAACACGACTGGCGGCCGAACTGGAACAGGAGATTCTGCGCCTGGGTGCCGACCAGGTGATGGCCTTTGTCGCCGAGCCAGTGGTGGGTGCGACCCTGGGTGCGGTGCCTGCCGTCACGGGCTACTTCAAGAAGATGCGTGAAGTCTGTGATCGCTACGGCGTGCTGTTGATTCTTGACGAGGTGATGTGCGGCATGGGGCGCACGGGCACCCTGTTCGCCTCGGAACAGGAAGGCGTCACGCCTGACCTGACAACGATCGCTAAAGGCTTGGGCGCTGGCTACCAACCGATCGGAGCCACACTGGTCAGTGCAAAAATCTATAACGCCATCGCTCAGGGCAGCGGTTTTTTCCAGCACGGACACACCTACATCGGTCACGCCACCGCCTGTGCCGGCGCGCTGGCTGTCCAGCAGGTGATCGAGTCGCGGCAACTGCTGCCCCAGATCGTGCGGCGGGGCGAACAACTACGAACACGGCTGATGGACCGATTCGGCGAGCATCTGAATATCGGTGATATCCGTGGTCGCGGATTATTCATGGGCTTGGAACTGGTCCGGGACCGGGGCACTAAAGCGCCCTTCGATCCGTCCCTTAAGCTCAATGCGCGGATCAAGAAAGCGGCGATGCAGGCCGGATTGATGTGCTATCCGATGGGCGGCACGCTGGATGGACAGCGCGGCGACCATGTCTTGCTGGCGCCGCCCTTTATTGTTGAGGAGACCCACCTGGACGAACTGGTGGACAAATTGGACACCGCGATCAGCGCCGCCCTGACCAGTCTCTGAGCAACCCCGTATAAGGAACAGACCATGAAATCACGCTTACCCGAACTGACCGATGCAACCATGACCCAAGATCAGCACCGCGTCCTGGATGCGATTCTCAAAGGTCCACGCGGCAACCTGGACGGCCCCTTTCTGGCCTGGGTCCACAGCCCGGGATTGGCGAACCCGGCTCAGCAACTAGGCGCATACTGCCGCTACCACACCAGCCTGCCGTTACGACTGTCGGAGCTGGCGATTCTGGTAACCGCGCAGTGGTGGCAGTCGCAGGCGGAGTGGCAGATCCATGCGCCGATTGCTCTGGCTGCGGGCCTCAACCAGGAGCGGGTAGAGGCGCTGCGCCAGGGTCAGAAGGCACCATTTGTGGAACAGGATGAAGCCTTGGTCTACCGCATCGGCACCGAACTCTATGCCACCCGCCGCATCAGCAACGCACTCTACCAAGAGGCGGTGGCCCTGTTCGGCGAGCCCGCCTTGGTCGAACTGGTGGGCATCTATGGTTACTACGCCCTGGTTGCCATGACCCTGAATGTGTTTGCCGTCGACCGTGAAGTCGAGGGCGACCTGCCCTTCCCTGAACCTGGGTAATCGATCGCGCCTTTACGCATACCGCCCATCGTAATCAACGCATGCAGACTGCGGGCATACTGTTCAAGATCCAGTCCTTGCTCAACGAGTTCGTGGCCGTCACGAGCGACACAAAGAGATCGATCGCTGCGGCACCCAGCCATGGACGGCGTCAGGGGTGTCCGCAACTGCAGTGCGAAAGTTAACACCCGCTGGATAGGAGCCAACCCCTTCGGGGTCCGCGTAAACAAGCCGCTTGTTTAACCGCGGCTGCAAGCATGCCAGGTTACGGCTAATCGCGGCCTGGGTGAGATTTAGCCGCTCTGCGGCACGGGTAGTATTACGTACAGATACATTACCGAAAAGCATAAGAACTATTTCTTATAGGCATTGGCGGCATCGAGCAGACCCCAGTCGTATTTATCCGTGATTTTACCAGGCAAGATGCTGGTGAAGTTATAACCCGCCCTAACACGCAAGGGTTTAGGGCTCAGACATTGAGCGCTCTAAACAATGGCCCATGGCAGGAGTTAATTGCATGAACATCCTATTCGTTTTGACCTCGCACGATGCGCTCGGTAATACCGGTGAAAAAACCGGCTTCTGGATTGAAGAGTTTGCCGTCCCCTACTACACCTTCGCCGATGCGGGGGTCAAGATCACTCTGGCGTCCCCGGTAGGAGGACAGCCTCCCATTGATCCCAAGAGTGCCCTCAAGGAGTTTCAGACCGATGCCACCCGCCGTTTTGATGCCGATGACGAGTTACAGAAAACGCTGGCTAACACAGCGATGGCCTGCTACTGACTGCAGCCGGGGTTTTAACCGCCCTGCCGCTGCTGCCTATGCCGCCGCCGCACACCGGTTAAGCCTGGTTATCCTTGGCTTTATGCTCTATTTAGCCCCCGCATTGCAACTTATGACGGGCGTTTTTATCCTCGGCGAGCCCTTCGGTACTGATCAGCAGATCACCTTCAGCTTCATCTTTGCCGGATTGACGGTCTTAACCCTCGGCGCACTATTACGCCAACGCAGGGTAATACGCTGACTCAAACTGCCACAAGAGTCTACCTGGTTACCCACGAAACTCAGCCATGATGCGGCAGATCTATATTCGCGGCCCCGTAGGATGCGGTGAGTTTGCGAACCGCATCAATCAAGGAGTAGCACCTAGCCCGGATATTTCACAAAGGCACTTAGTAAAAGGCTGAAAGCCCCATGCTTCCTGGTTCATTGATTACATCAGGCGATCACTTTTTGTAATCGAGCGCGTTGATCGGTTTTCTGCCTCCGCTGGCGTTGCATTTGTCACTCGCTACATCCTTGTAGCTCGCCCTTACGGGCAGCTTGCGGCTGTGCAAATCGGCAATCCTGCCGATTTGTCCGTCATCTCCCTTGAACCTTGGAACCACCAAGGCTCGGCGGCAGATAGCGGCAACTGCTTAACCAGCGTATCCAGAAATCCCGATCCCTTCATGAAATATCCGGGTTAGAACCTTAGCCTACAGGCTCTTCCAAACCCTGTCTGGTGCGGTTCGTGCCTCACCACATCCTACGAGAACTTGTATTCCTATCGCTCATCGCTGTAATGGCTGAAGCTCATGGGTAATAAGGTGAATGCATGAATGCAGCGAGTGGTTAGATGAAGTAAATTGACGCACCAAACAGATCGCTAATAGATACAGGAACCGTTATGAGATATACACGAATAACCACGATCGTACTGCTGTGGGTGTTTTCACTGCCCTCCTTCGCTGAAGGACTTAACAACAGCCTAAACTACAATCTCTACCACCTATCTGCCAGCACTGAGGAAGAAATTGATAATGACATTATGAAGGTCACCCTTTTAGCGTCCCACCAAGCACAGCAAACGTTAGAAGCCAACGAAGTCGTCAATCAACAGATGGCCTCGGCGTTAAAAATACTCAAGAGGACCAAAGAGATACACTACAAGACCGGCAATTATCAAACCCTGCCTATCTACCAAAACCAACAGATAGTGGCCTGGAAATCATCTCAGCAGATTGAATTAAAAAGCACAG
>JBALTG010000056.1:0-27435 GCA_036964625.1 Motiliproteus sp. | reverse complement strand
CTCCCGCCGTTAGCCGTCGCTCATCGCCGCAAAATTAACGTCCGCTTCTGTGATTCAGGAGGGCTGGGGAGATTGCAGTGATCGCAGGTGCCAAGTGACCCCTTGGGCCGACTTGAGCCGCTCAGGCTGTTGCTCGTCACAACAGCTAACTACGACATAGCCTTAAAAAAGCCACGTTCAACCATGCTCGATTTAGACAGATCTGACATTTAAAAATGTGAGTGGGATTAGCAGCTTTCAGCAAACCTTGTTTTGTGTCGAGGTATCCTTTGATTCCATCCCACTTCCCCCTAGGCGTTGATCGAAAACATCCTTAGATGTGCCTAACTTCATGGTCGTCACTGGCGCCACGACGATCAATTCCGCCTCGGTGACGGCCCGCACCTGTTCAATCTCAACCCCGGGGGCAAGCTCTTTGAGGATCAACCCCTGATCGCTGGGTAAGATAACGGCAAGTTCGGTAATAATCAGATCAACGCGTCGATCCGATGTCATCGGCAGCGTTAACGTCTGCAATATTTTAGCCACGCCTTTGGCTGTATGGGTCATGGCCACCACCACCCGCTTGGCGCAACTGACCAGATCCATCGCCCCGCCCATGCCCGGTACCATCTTGCCGGGAATGATCCAGTTGGCCAGTCGACCGTTTTTGTCGACCTGCAGGCCGCCAAAGATGGTCATATCCAGATGGCCGCCGCGAATCAAGCCAAAAGAAAAGGCGCTATCGAAAGCAGCAGCCCCCCGTAACGCACCGATCATGCTGCCGCCAGCATCGCTTAACGAGGGGTTTTCCATGCCGTCCGGCAGCCCGCCGATACCGATGATGCCGTTTTCAGATTGAAAAAAAACATCAGCCTCGACGGGAACATACTGAGCTACCAGGGTCGGCAGGCCAATACCCAGGTTTACCAGGCTGCCGGGCTGGACCTCCTGAGCGACTCGGAGGGCAATCAACTCCTTGCTATTCATGACACCGCCTCCTGTTTAACGATGAAATCGACCAGCGTACCCGGGGTATGAACGCCATCCGGAGGAATACAACCGGCCGGCACCAACTCTTCGGCTTCAACGCACACCGTTGCGCCCGCCATCGCCATCAGCGGATTGAAATTCTGGGCGGTAAGCCGGTACTGCAGGTTACCGTAGTAGTCGCACTGCGGGGCTTTGAGCAAGGCAAAGTCGGCTTTTAGAGGCAGTTCCAGCAGGAATTCACGCCCATCGACCTCAACAATGCGCTTGCCTTCGCCGGCCAGGGTTCCCAATGCAGTGGGTGTCAGCACGCCTCCCAGGCCAAAACCGCCACAGCGAACGCGTTACGCCAGGGTGCCCTGAGGTACCAGATCGACCAGCAACTCCCCGGCGAGCATCTGACGCTGGGTTTCCGGGTTGGTACCGATATGGGAGGCGATCACCCTGTTAACCTGTTTGGCATCGATTAATTTCCCCACCCCGACCCTCGGCCGGGCCGTGTCGTGTCGTGTCGTTGACGATCAGAGTCAGATTTCGTTTATCCTGCCGGATCAGTTCATCGATCAGCCGCTCGGGTGTACCGACGCCCATAAAGCCACCGATCATCAGGGGCGCCCCCTGAGGAATGAGGGCGATGACATCGGCGATAGCGATCGTTTTTTTCATAGAATTTCTGCTCCAGCAAGAACCTTGCCCCTGTGGGATTAAGCTCATCGCCTAACAAAAAATTGTAAACGGCTAAGGAGCCTCTGATTGAGTCCTCTGGCATTTCTGGCCTTGCAGAAACGCTACTGGACTTGATCTGGGGCTCCCTAAGGCATTGGGCTGAACTAGCCGAATAACCTGGATCGATCAATTAATCATAGTCGCGCTAACCGCCATCCATCAGCCGCCATGCGGCCGACCGGCCACCACGGCGAAGCAAACTGAGATTAAAGTCCATGGGCGTTATCCTCTGATCAGTTGTCCAACTTGATCGTGAAAAGCTGGCGGCCATACCAGCGCCGTTGCTGTTCGTCATTTTCTATCAGGTAGGAGTTTTCTCCCAGTTCCTTGACCTGATAAGCGCTGCTTTCGGTCAACTGATTTTCAAAACCTTCGTTACGGACACATTCGATAATCATATTTTCACCTCTGTAAGGAACCGACCAATGTTGCTCGGAGCTGGCCGCTGTGTATGATTCTTACAATACCTGGTTTAAAAAACCCAACAGCCACAGCTGTTGGGTTCATTGGCTTTTCTTTAGTCGTTAAATCCGCATCATGCCGTTGGACGTTTCTTTAAAGTCCTTGTTCAGGCTGGCGGAGATCGCCATGCCCAGCACGTTACGAGTGTCGGCAGGGCTGATAATGCCGTCGTCCCACCCCTCGGATGTGGAGTAGTAGGCGCTGCTCTTGTGCTCGTAGTCATGGGCAATGTCATCGCGAATGGCTTGAGCCTCGCCGTCGCTCAGTTCTTTGCCCTGTTTCTTTAACGAAGCAATCTTGATCTGGGCCAGGGTTTTGGCGGCTTGCTCTATCCCCATCACCGATATTTTCGATTGCGGCCACATAAACAGGAAGCGTGGTTCGTAAGCGCGACCACACATGGCGTAGTTACCAGCACCGTAGGAGCCATTGACAATCACGGTGAATTTAGGCACATCCAGGTTGGACTGCATCATCACCATCTTGGCGCCATGCTTGGTGATCCCTTCGTGCTCGTACTCTTTACCGATCATAAAGCCGGTGATGTTCTGCAAAAACACTACCGGTACCCGATCGCGGTTACACAGCCCCATAAAGTTGGTGCTCTTTTGCGCACTATCGCTGAACAGCACGCCGTTGTTGCCGATGATGCCGACCTTGTAGCCGTGGATAAAGGCGTAGCCGCAGATCGCGGTGGTGCCATAATCGGGTTTGTACTCGTGGAAGCGGCTGCCATCGACGATGCGGGCGATCACTTCACGCATATCGAATTGGGTGTTGGTATCCTTGGGAATCACACCCAGCAGCTCTTCGGGGTCGTAGAAAGGTGCTTCCGGCTCACGTTTATCGACATCGGCCTTGGCGATACGCTTAAAGGTGCCGACCAATTCACGGGCAAGGGCCAGACCTTCCTGCTCAGAATCTACTGCATAATCTGCGGTACCACTGATGCCACACTGTACGTCGGCGCCGCCCAGTTCTTCGGCGCTGACATCTTCACCGGTAGCTGCTTTTACCAATGGTGGGCCGCCGAGGAATACGCCACCGGTACCGCGTACCATGATGGAGTAATCGCACAGGGTCGGCACATAAGCGCCACCGGCCGTACAGTGACCCAGTACCACGGCGACCTGAGGAATGCCGGCAGCACTCAATTTACACTGTTGATAAAACAGGTGGCCGCCCATCTTGTGGCCAGGAAATATCTCGGACTGCATCGGCAGGAAGGCACCGGCGCTGTCGACCAAATGAATGACGGGCAGGTGGTTCTCGATAGCAATCTCCTGAACGCGTACCGATTTCCCAATGCCTTTGGGATACCAGGCACCTGCTTTTACCGTACTGTCACTGGCGTGAATAATGACTTCACGACCGTTGACAATACCGATGCCGGTAATAACACCCGCACCGGGTACCTTGCCGTCGTAATCTTCGCAGGCACGCAGTGAAGAGAGCTCCATAAAGGGTGTGCCAGGATCGACGAGCAGGTCAATTCGTTCGCGCGGTATCAGTTTTTTTTGCTTGCGCAGGCGCTCGATGTCGCGCTCAGGGCGCTTGTGGCGCGCATCATCCTGACGCTGGCGGAACTCAGCCAGCAGTTGTCGGTTAGCGGCCTGATTGGCCAAAAATTCGGTAGAGCCGGTGTCGATACTGGATTTAATTCGGCGCATTAGTTTTGCTCCCCTTCTTCACACTCTTCTTCGACCATGGAGACGAGTACGGCATTTTTATCGAAGGCTTCACCTTCGGCAAAGTTTACGGCTTCAACTTCACCGTCACGCCAGGCTTTAATCACCATCATAATTTTCATACTTTCGATCGAAATCAGTGGTTCGCCTGCCGTCACCTGTTGGCCTGGCTCAACATTAATTTCAACCATGATGCCGGGCATCGGTGCTTTGAAGACACTGGTTGAACCACTCTGTTCGGCGGCGCGATCGACCGGGTCGATCACGTTCAGCTCAAAGTTGCGACCAAAGGCGTGGATAAACATCTGTTCACCGTGAGCGACCAGTTTTACCGGGGTGGCGGCGCCGTTGATGACCACGTTGTAATCAATACCTTCAACATGCTCTAAGCGTGCGGATAGGGCATCGTTTTCGCCGATGGTGGTTGTGTAGGTGTCGCCGTGACGGTGGGCCGCTACCGTATAAAACTCTTTGCCCAATGCAATTTCGCGTTTCATTTCTAGTTTCTCCAGCTACCGATATTGGCGTGCATTTCCGGCGCGGCAATTTCAGGGTCATTAAAGGCGCGGTTGCTAAGAGCGGCTGCGGTCAACAGGACTTGTAGCTGCTTCTCGGTTAGTTCTGGCGACATCAGCGCTTCCTGGTGCTCGGGGATAAATCCGGTGTGCGTTTTTGCGTCGACGAAGGCCGGGTGGCTAAGAACACGCTCCAAGAAGTCCAGGTTGGTGGTGACGCCCATGACCAGCGTCTCTTCACAGCCCTTAATGGCTTTTTGAATGGCTTCTTCGCGGGTATCTGCATGCACCACAATTTTGGCCAGCATCGGGTCAAACGCAGAGGTGACCGACTGACCTTCGTTGAAGCCGTTATCAAAACGGATCCCTTCGGCAGGGCGGTAAACCAGCAGCGGGCCGGTAGAGGGGGCGAAATCGCTGTCAGAATCTTCGGCGTAAAGACGAACCTCGATCGCATGACCACTGAACTTGACGTCTGCCTGGGTCAGGCTCAACGTTTCACCGCGGGCGACGCGAATCTGCTGCTCGACGATATCGACACCGGTGATCGCTTCGGTGATCGGGTGCTCAACCTGGATGCGGGTGTTCATCTCCAGGAAGTAGAACTCGCCGTTGGGCTCCATAATAAATTCAACGGTGCCCGCATTGCGGTAGTTGGCAGTTTTTGCAATTTCAACGGCGGTATTACAGATGCGCTTACGTATCTTTGCACTGATGGTCGGAGAGGGGGCCTCCTCAACCACTTTTTGGAAGCGACGCTGGATGGAACATTCGCGTTCACCCAGATGAATGACGTTGCCGTGATGATCGGCCAGCACCTGAACCTCAATATGGCGAGGCGTGTCGAGATAGCGCTCGGCGTAGACCTGGCTGTCGCCAAAAGAACGTAGCGCTTCGGTCGACGCCAGCTTGATCGCGGTTTCGATTTCGTTTTCATCGCGAACGATGTGCATGCCCTTACCACCGCCACCGGCGGCCGCTTTGATCAGCAGCGGTGTGCCGATCTCTTTGGCACGCTCGATAAACAGCTCCATGCCGCACTCGTCGGTCACGGAGGGTGCGATAGGGTGTTTGTTTGCGATACAGAAACTGCGAGCCCCCACCTTGTTGCCCATCAGGTCGATGGTTTCTGCCTCGGGACCGATAAAGGTGATGCCTTCGGCCTTCACCCGGCGAACGAATGCTGCATTTTCGGAGACAAAGCCAAATCCAGGGTGAATCGCATCGGCGCCACTCTGATGACAGGCGTTAATGATGTTGTCCTGATCGATATAGGCAGCAACAGGGGTCACTCCGAAAATCTCGATCGCCTCATCGGCTTGTAGCACGGCGATGCTGTCGGCATCGGCGGCGTGATAGACCACAACGCTGGCGATACCCATCTGTTTAAGGGTTTTGATTATCCGTACTGCGATTTCACCGCGATTGGCGATCAGTACCTTGTTTATTACGGCCATCTTATGAGGCTCCTCTCTGCGCAGCGGGTCTGAGCTGCCTTTGGCTGTGGGTGCTTCTAAAACCGTTCACCGCATGGTTGGTTTTTGCCCAACACAAAGACTACCTAACACTTGTTAGAATTACAAGGGAGTGTTACGCTGCTGTCAACATCAACGACGTCGTACCCACCGACAGCACTCATCGGGGTGCCGACCACCACAACACCTGCTCAATAAAGATGGAGAATTTTATGTCTAATAAAGCCGTAATTACCTGTGCGCTGACTGGCGTGTTAACCGATCCAAAAACCCACCCAGTACCTGCGACTGCCAAGCAGATGGCAGCCTCTGCTAAAGAAGCTTTCGATGCGGGTGCATCGATCATGCACATACATTTTCGGCAGCAGGAAGAGGGCAAGCAGCATATGGCCAGCTGGGATCCAGAAGTAGGTTTGGAGATCGACCGCGCCATTCGCGACGTCTGCCCGGGCGTGCTGTTGAACTACACCACCGGTGTTATGGGCCGAGATCAAAGCAAGCCGCTTGAATTGTTGCGCGCCGGCAAACCGGAATTGGCAGCCCTGAATGCCGGTAGCCTTAACTACCTGAAAGCTCGCTCCAATGGTAAGTGGGCCTGGGCGCCACTGATGTTCCAAAACCCGGTTGATAAAATCGAAGAAGCGCTGGATGTGATGCGTGAGTGCAATATTCGACCTGAATTTGAGTGCTTCGATATCGGTATCGTTCGCTGTGTGGGGATGTACCAGGACGTTGGTCTGATCGATAACGCCTCGTATAACTTCGTCGTTGGTGTCGCATCGGGTATGCCGGCTGACCCTGAACTGCTGCCACTGTTGCTGAAGTACATCAAGCCCGGCGCTCACTGGCAGAGCACCGTTATCGGCCGCGCAAACGTGTGGGATTTCCACCGCAAGACAGCCGAGCTGGGTGGCAACCTGCGGACCGGTCTGGAAGATACTTTCTACCTGCCTAACGGTGACAAAGCCAAGGGCAATGGCGAGCTGATCGAAGCGATGGCCAAGGTTGCGCTTGATGCGGGTCGCAGCATTGCTTCGCCTGTTGAGGCGCGCGAAATTGAGCTGTCTGCACAGGCGTTCAAAGGTGAAAAAGTCGCCCGTAATGCGTCTGAGGGTGCCACTGTTATTCAGCTATAAAACCATCGATTCGATGAGAGCATGAATACGTGATGACACCGCCCGGCGGCAATGACAAGCCGCCGGGCATTTAAAGTATTTGTGTGGATATTCAAACTTTTTCTAGGAGGCTAGAGACGATGAAGCATCCAACCATAAGCTGTCACTATGTCCGTGCCCTGATGGAGTCTGTTCGCCGCCGGGACGTAGACCCCCTGCCCTTGCTCAAGATCGCGGGCATTCCCGAACATATCGCCTACGACCGCAACACCCGGATACCCTCCGAGCAGCTCGTCACCCTGGTCCGAAGTACCTGGCATGCCTTGAACGATGAGAACATGGGCTTAACCCGCACACCGCTCGCCATGGATGCCTTTAAATACGCGACCCTACTGATGGCAAGCGCACCGACCCTGCGGCAGGCCCTGCACCGAGGCATCGAGTTTTATAATTACGTCAACAAAGGCTATACCCTGACGCTGGTCGAACAAGGCGCGGATGTGGTGATCGAAGCCAAACTCAGCCAACCGGAACTGGATCCCGATCACCTGCTCACCGAGTTTCTTGCTGTCGTATGGCACCGGCTGCCTTGCTGGCTAATCGGCCAGACCATCGTGCTAAAACATGCCGGATTCAGCTTCCCACGGCCGGCCCACGAAGCCGAGTATCAGCACTTTGTTTCTTGCCCCCGGCAGTTCAATCAGGATCGACTCAGCCTGCGCTTCAGCCAACATTACCTCGACCAACCGGTTGTACGAAACCAGCAAGACGCCGAGGTGTTTGTCGAACAATCGCCCCTGGGCCTAGTTGGACGACCGACCCATGACGACAGCTACGGGACCAAAATCAGATTGCACATAGAAGCCTACGAGGCACAAGGATTCCCATCCTTCGACGAGATCGCCGAGCACTTCCACATGACCCCAAAAAACCTAAGGCAGAAGCTAAAAGAAGAGGGCGGTACCTACCAAACCATCAAGGATGTGATACGGCGCGATAGCGCCATTCACTACCTGACCCAACAGCGATGCTCCGTGACCGATATCGCAGTAAAAGTGGGGTTTTCCGAAACCGGTGCCTTTATCCGCGCTTTTAAAGGCTGGACAGGTATCACACCGGGGGCCTATTTCAATCAGGCCCAGGCTAACTAGGCTCCCTGAAAAGGGTCGACACGAATTCATCTTTCATTGCAGTGATTATCGCCAATGCATCTTGATCAACAACTCTTCGAACGCAACAGACAATGGGCCGATAAAATTAACCGTGAAGACCCGGAGTTTTTTCAACGATTGTCCGATCAGCAAAATCCTGAAATACTCTGGATCGGTTGTTCCGATAGCCGGGTACCCGCCAATGAATTACTGCAGATGGCATCCGGGGAGGTCTTTGTCCATCGCAATATCGCCAACGTCGTGGTCCACACCGATCTTAATTGCCAATCGGTGATTCAATACGCGGTCGAGATGTTGAAGGTAAAACATATTATTGTTTGTGGGCATTACGGCTGCGGGGGAATAAAAGCGGCTTTGGATAACACCGAGCACGGACTGATCGATAACTGGTTGCGTCATATCAAGGATGTTTATCGCCTCCATCGAGCCTCGATCGATGGTTGCGCAACCCTGTCGCAGAAACTCGACTTGATGTGCGAACTCAATGTCATCGAGCAGGTCGCCAACGTTTGTCATACCAGCATCGTCCAGAACGCCTGGAAGGCAGACCAGGCGCTATCGATTCACGGTTTGGTCTACAGCATTCAGAACGGCATCCTCAAAGACCTGTCCGTGTGTGTCAGCAATCCAAACCATATCTCAGAAATCCATCGCGTGGGATAGACGCGTTTTTCGAGGCAGTATCCAGCCCTAAGGTTCGACCTCGTCTTAGCCCGCACCACATCCCCATCGCCGGGACAGCGAGGGGCTTCTAAAATGTCAGTTCAGGCAGGATGGAACCTTATACAGGACAAACGCTAAGGCCGACACGCCCTTCACTCCCCCGGCGCAACGTCAAAGCCGAAGATCACCAAGGGCACGCGCAGAAAACGGCCCTCAGTCCGGCGCCTGGGGCACCAATCGGGGCTTGTCAGCAGTTATCAGGAGCAGCCGATGCTGAGACGCGGGAGACGTTCTTCGAAGCCCACCCCATGGCCAGGGTTGGAATGTCCCAAAAGGGTTACTGCGACAGTCCGAACGCTGGGGTTGATTGTCTGCCTCCTGCTAACCCTGGGCGACCACCTGCCAGCCGCCTGCGAGGCGCCAGTCTATAGGGGTATTATCGAGTTCGAAGGGCTGTCCGGTAAAACCGGACAGGCTTCGGGAACCCTGCTCTACCAGGCACTATTCGAACGGTTCGAACAGCAGGGCTATCGCTTCAAGCTGCATTGTTATGATGCGATAAAACAGATAAGCAGGGACTTCAATGCCGGCCAGATTGATGCACTTTTCCCCTATGTCATGAGACCCAAAGAAACACGCGCCCTCGAATCAACGGCCATGATGCGCTTGGAATATGTCGCCTTTGTACGGCAGGGTCGGCCTGAAATAAACACCATCGAGAACTTTAAAAGTAAGGAGGTCGGCGTGGTATTGGGCGCTTATCTGCCCCCCCAACTGACGACCGCTCCATCGATCCAGCTGGTGACTGTCTACACCACCGCACATCTGTTTGGGATGCTCAGCCGGGGACGGATCGATATCGTGATAATGGAACGACAACTGGGGTCAATACCCTTGAACAGCTCGGCATCGATAACGCACACCCTTCCGGCTGGTCATCGACCCTTGACATGGGCTTCGGATTCCATCCAAGCATGCAAGGCAAGCCCTTGCCTAAGGACCTCGACAGCGCGTTTCAAGCAATGCTGAACAGGGGTAGCTACCAGCGAATCATCACGCCGGATTTCAGGATCGATATCCAG
The DNA here is from genome assembly GCA_036964625.1 of Motiliproteus sp. GTDB lineage: Bacteria > Pseudomonadota > Gammaproteobacteria > Pseudomonadales > Balneatricaceae > Motiliproteus. The sequence goes on along the minus strand of JBALTG010000056.1, from coordinate 17,568 downwards.
AAAGCACCTGAGCACTGAGCACATTGATGAAATTAGAAAAAAGGGCAAGGCGAGCGCCTTACCCTTCTCCGGACCAGCCAAGGGACCGCTTAACCGGCGCACCCTTAATTCTGATTAACACCCAATCAACCGATCGCCTTGACCGCAATCTGCTGAATCTGCTGCGGAGTCATCGGGAAGAACATTGCCACCGGATCGGACGCAACCGCCATGATGATCCGCTCGATATCCGTGGCAGCGATGTTGTAACGACCGAAGTCGGTCAGACAGCCTACCTCCTGCTGAATGCCGCGTACTCGAGCGATCACCCGGTCCAACACCAGGCCATTATCCTCCTCGTCGGATACCTGCATATTGAGCGCCGCAGCCAGACGCTGCGCGCTGGGCAGATAGAACTCGCGCAGCACTTCCATGCAGATCGGCAACAAGACCGCATTGGCATCGCCATGAGGGATATGGAACAGCGCACCGAAGGCGTGGGCGCAGTTATGCACCGGCATCGCATTCATCGCCGCCAAGAAGCCGTTAACCGCCATCGAGCTGGCCTGCAGCATCGAGTTACGGGCATCGAGATCCTGACCATTCTTCACCACCAGCGGCAGACATTTTTCAATCAGCTGCGCCGAGGTAAAACAGTGCGCATCGGAGAAGTGATTGGCGATCGGCGAGGCGACCCCTTCCAACGCATGGGTCAAGGCATCCATCCCGGTGGATGCGGTCAGACCCGGCGGCAACCCCAAGGTCAGATTGGCGTCGAGTACCGCAATATCCGGATCCATAAAGGGCACGACCAACGCCCCCTTAATACCGGCCGCTTCGTTGTAGAGCACCGCGCCGTTGGTCACTTCAGCCCCGGTACCAGCGGTAGTTGGCACACCGATATGCGGGATGCCGCTGTGCTGCGCCTTGGGCCATGATTCAAATTTGATGCCCGCCTGAATCGCATCACGAACATCGACCAGACTATGTTGCAGGCCATACTTGACCCCCTTGGCGGCGTCCTGAACACTGCCGCCGCCCAGTGCAAGGATCGCGTCGGCAGCCACGTCACGGGCGTACTTGAGTGCGGCATTAACCGTTTCGCAGGCGGCATCGGCGGCGATCTCATCGTAGACGCCGACCAGCTGGGCCCCCAGCCCGTGCTGACCGTTGTTGAATACCTCGATCACCTGATCGACGATGCCGACCTGCTTGAGCCCCTGATCACTGAGCAGTACCACGCGCTTGGCTCCCAACCCTTCAAACAGGGCCGGCAGACGAATGATGGAACCCGGCGCACTGTGAACTACGGTGCGCATGTTGTATTGAATATAACCTGTTGTAGACATGATAAAGCCTCTCTGATTGCTCTGTGCTTTGGCTTAAATTGTGGGTAGCCGACTTAGCCGAGGTTCTTATGAACTACGCGGTACAGGGGTTTCCTGCGGACGCTGCGCTCGAACGAGGTCGAGATCGCCTTGGTTTCCACGTAAGACGCCAGGCTGTACTTGCTGAATTCACGCCCGTAGCCGCTCTGCTTGAAACCGCCAAAGGGGGCATCGGTGCGCATCATGTGCCAGTCATTGATCCAGATGGAACCGGCCCGCAACTCACGGGCAATCGCCTGCGCCTGCACCACGTCCTCGGACCAGATACCGGCCGATAGACCGTAGTCGCTGTCGTTGGCGATCGCGATCGCTTCCTCGGTGGTGCTGAACTTGATCACCGCCAGCACCGGCCCGAAGATCTCCTCACGGGCCACCTTCATATCGTTGGTGACGTCGGCGATCACGGTGGGCTCAACGAAGAAGCCGCCTTCGCACCCGGCCACCTCGGCGCGCTTGCCACCGCAGACGATACGGGCGCCCTGCTCCTTGGCCGAATCGATATAGGCCAGCACATTGTTACCGTGAGAGCCGGTCGACATGGGGCCCATCGCGGTAGCAGGATCCATCGGATTACCCAGCACCATCTCGGCGGAGAGGGTCGCCAGCTTGTCCAGCAGCGCATCATGGATGCTCTCGTGCACCAGCAGCCGGCTACCTGACTCACAGGCCTGGCCGGAGTTGAGATAAATACCGAACAGTGCGCCGTAGGCGGTACGCTCCAAGTCGGCATCGGCCATGACGATCGCGGCGCCCTTGCCGCCCAGCTCCAGCGTGACGCGCTTAAGCGTGTCGGCCGCCATCTTCTGCACGTTACGGCCGACATCGGTAGAACCGGTGAAAGAGATCTTGTCGACAGCGGGATGGCCGGTTAGCGCATCGCCAATCTTGGATCCCGGGCCGGTGATGACATTCACGACCCCCTTGGGCAGCGCTTCGGCAATGATTTCGATCAGACGCACGGTGGAGGTCGGGGTGATGGTAGCTGGCTTGATTACCACCGTATTGCCCGCCGCCAACGCCGGAGCCAATTTCATACCCGCCAGCATCAGCGGGAAATTCCAGGCAGTAATCAAGCCGCAGACGCCGATCGGTTCCTTCAGCACCTGGCAATGTACCGGCTCGGGCAGCGGCCGTGGCGGCAGGTTTTCGATAAAGGGAAACACCTTGACCTCTTCGGCCAGGGTCATGAACAGATCGACCACGGCCGGAATATCCAGGGCCATGACACGGCTGATGGTACCGCCCGAGGCAGCCACCTCCAGCAGCGCCAGCTCCTGGGCATTGGCCATGATCAGGTTGGCGATCTTGTAGAGGATCTTGGAACGTTCCTGCGGGGCCATCTTGCGCCAGTCGCCCTGATCGAAGGCGGTCCGGGCGGCGGCAACGGCGCGATCGACATCCTCGCTGCTACCGTTGGCCACTTGCGCGATGATGTCGCCGGTGGCGGGGTTGGTCACGTCGATATAGGCTCCGGTACTCGGCTCGGCCCGCTCGCCGTTGATAAACAGGGGGAAGCGTTGCCGCGATGTTTCTGTTGACATGGTGTCCTCTCTTATCGTTGTCAGAACCAGGCCGATCCTTCTGGAGCGGTCAACCTCGGTCTGTTTAAGGAAAGTTGCCGCTACGGTTGAGGCGACCCTGTAGAATCTATAGACTTTTTGCAGCAATGAATTTCCCGCGAGCGCAAACTTGCTGTCCCTGCGCGCAACCCAGGACCCCGTGACAAACATGCATAACGATAAAAACCACGACAAAACCAGCACCCTGGGCACCTGGGTCCGGATGATCGCCACCGCGCTCCGAGACCAGGGCGCAGACCCCGAAGCGGTGTTCAAGGCCGCGGGACTGGACCTGAACAGCACGGCCAGCCCGGATGTCCGTATTCCCGACTCCCAGCTGCGCCACCTCTACCCCCGTTGCGCCGAGGCCTGCAACGATCCCCATTTCGGCCTGCACCTGGGCCGCTACCTCCATGCCGACAGTCTGCATGCACTGGGGTTTGCCCTGCTCTCCAGCAACGACATCAAGGATGTCCTGGTACGCTTTACTCGATACAGCCGAATGATCTCGGATTCGGCGGACGCCGAACTGGTGAAAAGCGGTGCCAACTTCTGTTTCGAGGTCGCCATCTACCGAGACGGTAACGGCCTGCGGCTGATCCCCCACGAAGGGATCGACGCCTTCTTTTCCGGATTGCTGAACCTGCTGCAGGAGCTCACCGGCACCCCGCTGCACCCCGTCAAGGTGGCCCTGGCGCGTCCAGTACCGCCGGATAGCATGATCTACCAACAGCACTTCCTCTGCCCGGTGGAATTCGATGCCCCCAAGGATCTGATCGAGTTCTCCCCGACCGCCCTCAGCCTACCGATCAGATCGGCCAACCGATCGCTGGCGATTCATCAGGACCAACTGATCGAGGCCTATATCGCCGAACTAAGCAGCGACTTCGATCAACAGGTGTTTCGGCAGATCGCCAAACTGCTTCCCGCCGGCGAACTGAGCCCCGAGCGCCTAGCTTCAGGCCTCCACATGAGCCTGCGCAACCTGCAACACAAGCTGCAACAACTCGACACCAGCTACCAGCAACTGCTCGACCGGGTCCGCCAGCAGCAGGCGCGACAACTGTTAAAAAGCGCTAAATACAGCATCACCGAGATCGCCTTCCTGGTGGGTTTCTCCAATAGCGCCAACTTCAGCCGCGCCTTCAAGCGTTGGAGCGGGCAGTCACCGGCCCAGTACCGCAAGCAGCAATCGCCCTCAGAAGCTCAAACCCGCACTTGATAGGCGTTGTCATTTTTCCGCCCGCTGCCAGGAACAGAGGCCGGCAGCGCATTCACCCCAAAAACCCCGCAAGACGCTCCAGCAGCCAAAAACTGGTGATCATCGTCGCACGGCAACTGGGGCTGATCAACTGACCCCAGTACCGCTCCGCTAAATCTCCCCGCCGCTTTCAACCGCAGACCGGCATACCTCAACCTTCGGTTGACGATAAGACTCCCACAGAGCCAGAACTATACTTTCGGGTGGTCTGCCCCCCAAGCCGCATCGTTAGCATAAGGTTGGTGACGACTGGATCGATTGCCGTCCCGATCAGCGATCGCCAACAATCAACAGGTTGCAACAAAATCCCACCCCCCCCCTCTAGGGGGGAGCCTCGCTGGTCAAAATATGCCAACCCATCGGTGTCTTTTGATCATTGTCGGTCATCGCCAAAAGGCGGAACCTAGATGAGCAGACATAAGCGTGCCGTCAGAACCTTTCTCTATAACAGCTTACAACCTTGCAATATCCTGTCGGAATTAAACACCGAGCAGGAAGTTTCAGGGAGGCGCTGAAGGCCAAGCCTTCGCAGGGAAGGCGTACACAAATTCATATAAAAAAAAACAATGAATAGCAACACACGGGGAAATAGATGACTAATCGAAACCGCCCAAACACTGAGTTCGCCTTCCTGAAGAGGCCGCTGAGTCACTGCATTAAAACCGTAATTGCGGGCTCAATTCTGACCGCAACTACCCAAGCCCACGCGCTCAATTTTGACCTAACCGACGAAATCAACGTCGATGTCGATACCAGCCTGACCTATGACGCTCAGTGGCGCATGAAAAACCCCTCTGAACAAATCCTGGCGGGCGGCAACCTCAACGGTAACCACAAGTCACCAGGTACCGCGGCACTGCTGATGTTCGATGCCGATGACGGTAACCGTAACTTTAAAAAACACGACATGACCGCTAACAAGGTCAGTTTCAGTACCGATATAGATCTGACCTATAAGAACGGTGGTGTCTTTGCTCGTGTTCGCGGCTGGTATGACGATGTCTACAATGACGACGACCTACTGACCCAGAAAAACCCAGCCGCACCGGGTGTTGGCCAAACGGTCGGACAAGTAAGACCTCAACTCAAAGATGGCCTTAGCGAGCACCAGTCAGATCTTGAAATACTCGACCTGTTCGTCCACAACAACTTCGACATCGGCGACCAAACCGCCAGTCTGCGCGTCGGTCGCCAGGTGGTCAGCTGGGGGGAGAGCATGTTCGTGGGTGGCGGTGTCTCCAGTGCCCAAAGCCCGGTCGATGCGACCAAAGCCAACAACCCTGGTGTCGAACTCAAAGATATCTTCCTACCCCTTGGCCAAGTGTATCTAGAGACCAGTTTAAATGATGCGGTTTCCGTCGGTGCCTATTATCAGTGGGAATGGGAACATACCCGCATCGATGCCCCCGGCAGCTTCTTCAACGTCCTTGATACTCTGGGCCAAGGTTCCACCGGTGATGTCGCAGATACCACTCATCCGGTGGCACATAAGGATGCCGACGAAGGCCAATTCGGTCTAGCCGTTCGTTATATGGCAGAAGATCTGAACAACACCGAGTTCGGCCTCTATTACCTGCAGTACAACGATTTTTTTCCCTCGATACAGTTTATTCCAGGCGTTATCGGCCCAGGCCTAACCAATACCCACTTTGAGGATATCAACCTGATCGGTGCCAGCTTCGGCACCGTGTTCGGCGACACCAATGTCAGCGGTGAGATCACCTATCGCGACGGCCAACCGGTTCAACTGGCATCGCCAGGCTTCTATTTCGCCAAAGGTGAAACCGTGCAAGCCCAAGTTTCGGTGATCCATCTGTTCGGTGACACCCCGATCGCCGACAACCTGACCTTCTTTGGTGAGGTCGGCTACAACCGTGTGCTGGGTATCGACCTGAGCGCCGAAAACGAAACGGTTCTGGCCCTGGTAGCACCTGGCTTTAACGCCAACAACATCGGAGCCTCGTTGGATAACGACCGCGGCGCGGCCGGTGCAACCGTGCGTCTGAAGGCCGATTATTTCTCTGTTGCCAATGGTCTGGATATGTCGGTTGCTGCAACCTACAAGACCAACTTCAACGGTGTTTCTTCGGTTCCCTTCACCTTCACCGAGTCTGCCGACCAGCTCGCGCTGAAGGTCGACTTCAACTACCTCTCCGGGCACAGCTTCGGTGCCAGCTATGTCGCCTACCTGGCCGACCTGGATAAGATCGTGGAACAGCGCGGCGAGCTTGAGCTGGCACACCTGAACCAGGATCGCGACAATTTCTCCGTGTTCTACAAGTACCGATTCTAAGGACTGACCTTAAATCATTAACATAACAACAAGGTCCAAACCTAAGGGAAACATTATGACTTTTAATAAATCGATGATGGCACTGGCCATCACCAGCCTCACATTTAGCGCCGGTCACGCGCTGGCCAAGGTCAGCGCCGAAGAAGCCGCCAAGCTGGGTAACGAACTGACCCCGGTCGGTGCCGAACGCGCCGGTAATGCGACGGGCACCATCCCCGAGTGGACCGGCGGCATGACCACCCCTCCGGCCGGCTATCAGGCCGGCGGTCCCCGGATCGACCCCTTCGCCGATGAGCAGCCGCTGTTCGTGATCGACGCCAGCAACTATCAGCAGCATGCCGATAAGTTGTCCGAAGGTCAGAAGATGATGTTTGAAAAATACGGTGAAACCTTCAAAATGCGTGTCTTCAAGACACACCGGACCGCCGCAGCCCCTCAATGGGTCTACGACAACACCATCAAGAACGCCACCACCGGAATGTTGACTGAAGACGGTAACGGAACCGTTCAAGCCAACGGCGGCTTCCCCTTCCCGATCGCCAACAATGGCCTGGAAGCGATCTGGAACCATAACCTGCGCTGGAAAGGTGAAGGCGTGTACAAAGAGTACATGACTGCGGTGACCTACGAAGACGGCAACCGCAGCTATGGTGGCGTCAACTTATGGGAGAAGTACCCGACCCATACCAAAGGGGTCTATGATCCGGACTTCAACGGCAACATTATGGAACTGCTGGTGTCCTACACCGGCCCAATACGTCGTAAAGGCGAAGTGATCGTGGTACTGGATCCGGTAAATCAGTCCGAAACACCCCGTCAGGCATGGCAGTATATCCCCGGCCAACGTCGTGTGCGTCGTGCACCGACCATCGCGTTCGACACCCCGAACTCGGGGGGTAACGGTCAGATCACCTACGACGACACTTTCATGTTCAATGGCTCCCCCGAGCGCTATGACTGGAAACTCGTCGGCAAAAAAGAGATGTATGTGCTCTATAACAGCAACGGTTTCCTAAGTAAGTTTGTGGGCAAGCCGGACGAAGCGCTTGAACTACTGACACCCAACCATGTTGATTCTAGCGCCGAGCGTTGGGAACTGCATCGTACCTGGGTGGTACAGGCAACGGTGAAGGAGGGCAAACGTCACGCCTATGGCTCACGAACCTACTATCTTGATGAAGATACCTGGACGGCTGTACTGGCCGATTCGTTCGACGGTCGTGGCAATCTGTGGCGTACCAACTTCACACGGATGCTTAACGCTTACGACGTGCCGATAACGACGCTTCGCGCAACATCGACGCACGATTTCCAAAATAACGCGTACTTCATGTCTGAACTGGATACCAAGCCGGTTCGATTCTACGAAGGTGAAGCGAGCAAGTACTTCACCGCCGGTCAGATCCGTAAGATGAGCCGCCGTTAACCACGACGCTGGGAGCCGACCACCACTGCGGTCGGCTCCTATTTCAATAGCGGGTCGCGGCGTTACCGCCAGCCAGTTAACTTTCAGTTAGGCTTGATCGTCAAGCCATAACCGACAGCTATCTGGACATCTCCGCTAGCGTTTGTTTGCTTCGCCACCACTTAGCAAACGCCAATATCCCCATACAACAAGAAGAGCATGCCTATGTCTACCTGCGCCTTTCCCACTCTTTCGACTCGGACCGGCTGCAGTCGCCCATTTCGCGGCTGGTGCTTAACCGGAGCCCTTATCATGGGCCAATTCGCGTATTCATCCGCCTTTGCCCAAGGCGACGCCCTGCAAGAGCCAGCCGTGCCATCCAAGATCGCCCGGCATTCGCTACTGCTCGATATCGACCGTGTTGGCGAACGCCTAGTGGCGGTCGGCGAGCGGGGCCATGTGATGCTCTCGGACGACATGGCTAGCAGCTGGACCCAGGCTCAGGTACCGGTCCGAGTCACCCTGACATCCAGTTTTTTCATCGATGACCAACAGGGCTGGGCGGTCGGCCATGACGGCGTGGTCTTGTACACCAACGATGGTGGTCAGCAGTGGCAGAAACAGCTCGATGGCACCCAAGCCAATCAGCTGATTTTGGACCATGCACAGCAACTGCAAAGCGCGGCAGAAGTCGCTCTGGAAAACGCTCCTGAAGATCAACGCGAGCAACTGGAGATGGATCTTGAAAACCGAATTTTTGAGGCTGAAGACGCCGCCTCCTTTATCGTCGAAGGGGCCAGTCGGCCGTTTCTGGGGGTATGGTTCAAGAACGACAACGAAGGGTATATCAGCGGTGCCTTCGGCATGTTTCTGGCCACCACCGATGGCGGCAACAGCTGGTCCTCGGTAGCCGAACGGATCGATAACACCGAGGGTTTTCACCTCAACGCCATCATTCCAATAGGCGAGCAGCTATTTATCGTTGCCGAATCGGGCGGCCTGTATCGTTCCGATGATCTGGGCCAGAGCTGGAAGCCGCTCGCCAGCCCCTATGAAGGCTCTTTCTTCGGCATCAACGGCGACGGCCAGGGCCAACTGATCGCCTATGGCCTGCGGGGCAACGCCTTTATCTCACTGGATAATGGCGACAGCTGGAAGGCGATCGAAACCGCCACCAAGACCACCCTGTTTAGCAGCACCCGGCTCGACGATGGCTCGACCCTGCTGATGGGAAACAGCGGCATCATCCTCCAAGTTGACGCCCAGGGCCGGTTGCTTCAAACCAGCAGCAGCCAACGGAAACTACCGATCAGCGCAGCCATCACTATCGGCGCAGGTAAGCTGGTGACCGCCGGTTTCGGCGGTCTTCAAACGCATAACACCACCGACATTCTTGCAGGAGCCAAGTAATGAGCCTCAACAAAGATCATGCCGAACACCCTGTGCTTGACGCCGTTAACGCATCGGAAACATTTTTTGAGCGGATCATGTTCAATAATCGGCCGCTGTGGATCGTACTATTTAGCGCGTTGACGCTATTTTTTGGCTACAACGCGCTGCAGATCAAGCCCGATGCCAGCTTTGACAAAATGATCCCGACCAACCACAGCTATGTGGCCAACTACCTGCAGCATAAGAGTGACATCAAGGGGATGGGCAATTCGGTCCGGATCTCGGTCGAAACTACCGAAGGGGATATCTACACCCAGGAATTCATGGAGACGCTGAAACAGGTCCATGATGAAGCGTTTTATATCCCAGGGGTCGATCGTGCCGCGCTGAAGTCGCTGTGGGCGCCGGCGGTACGCTGGCTGGAAGTGACCGAAGAGGGCTTTGAAGCCGGTCCGGTGATACCCGATACTTACAACGGCTCGCAGCAATCGCTGGACCTCGTCCGCAGCAACGTCGCCAAATCGGGTCAGGTCGGCGCCCTGGTCGCCAACAATGCCCGCTCCGCCGTGATCTACGCACCGCTGCTGGATAACGACCCGGATACCGGTGAACCGCTGGACTATCAGCTGTTTTCCGAACGGATGGAACAACTGCTGCGGGATAAGTATCAGACCGATACCGTTAAAATCCACATCACCGGTTTTGCCAAGGTGGTCGGCGATCTGATCGACGGTGCCAGTCAGGTGGCGATCTTCTTCGCCGTTGCGCTGGTGATCACCATGGTGATGCTGTACGCCTACTCGCACTGCGTTCGCAGCTCGGTTATTCCGCTGCTGTGTTCTGTTATTGCGGTCGTGTGGCAACTGGGTCTGCTCAACGTTTTGGGATACGGCCTGGACCCCTACTCGATGTTGGTGCCATTCCTGGTGTTCGCCATCGCGGTGAGCCACGGCGTGCAGATCATCAACGCCATCGGCCACGAGAGCGCCACCGGCGCCGGCAAAGAGCTGGCCGCCCGCCGCGCGTTCCGCTCGCTCTACATCCCCGGCATCATCGCCCTGGTCAGTGACGGCGTCGGCTTTGCCACCCTGATGGTGATCGAGATCGCGGTGATTCAGGATCTGGCGATCGCCGCCAGCATGGGTGTGGCAGTCATTATCCTGACCAACCTGATGCTGCTGCCGATCCTGATGTCTTACACCGGCACCAGCGTGGCGTCGGTCAAAAAACTTGAGCGTGAAGAGAAGCGAGGCAAGCACCCGATATGGAACCTGCTAACCAGCTTCACCCAGCGCAAGCGTGCCTTGCCGTTGATTCTGGTAGCCGTCGCCATGGCCGTTGCGGGGATTCACTTCAGCAAGGACCTGCAGATCGGCGACCTCGACCCCGGTGCACCGGAGCTGCGTCCAGACTCGCGTTACAATCTGGACAACGCCTTCATCACCGCCAACTACACCACCAGTACCGACCTCTTCGTGGTGATGGTCACCTCTGCCAAAGATCAGTGTGCCAACTACGCTGTGCTGGACGCGGCGGATCAGCTGCAGTGGCGCTTACAGCAGCTACCCGGGGTGCAGTCGAGTCGTTCATTGGTCAACTCCACCAAGCAGGTCATTGCCGGCAGTAACGAAGGTAACCTGAAGTGGTATGCACTCAATCGGAATCAACAGTTGCTGGACCAAGCATCGATCCGCGCCCGAGTTCGCGACATCAACAGCTACAACACCGATTGCAGCGTGATGCCGGTGGTGGTCTATCTCAACGACCACAAAGCGGCAACGCTGGCCTCTGTGGTCGAAGCGGTAGAGCTGTTCAAGAGTGAGTTTGATAACGACACGGTGATCTTCAAGCTTGCAGCGGGTAACTCCGGTATCGAGGCGGCCACCAATATCGTGATCGAAAAAGCCCAGTACAACATGCTGATCTGGGTCTATTCGGTGGTTGGCGTACTCTGCCTGATCACCTTTCGTTCGATCCGCACCGTGCTCTGTATCCTGCTGCCGCTAGCGCTGACCTCTATCCTGTGTCAGGCGCTGATGACTTACATCGGTATCGGCGTCAAGGTGGCAACCCTGCCGGTGATCGCGCTGGGTGTGGGTATCGGTGTCGACTACGGCATCTATATCTACAGCAAGCTGCAGACCTACCTGAACGCAGGCATGGATCTGAAAGAGGCCTACTTCAATACCCTCAAGACCACCGGCAAGGCGGTCGCCTTCACCGGCGTGACCCTGGGTATCGGCGTGGGTACCTGGGTCCTGTCACCGATCAAGTTCCAGGCTGATATGGGTATCCTGCTGACCTTTATGTTCGTCTGGAACATGATAGGCGCACTGGTATTCCTGCCCGCCCTGGCCTGCTTCCTGCTCAAGAAGCAGCGCCCAAGCGTGGCTGAATCGACGCCTGCAACAGCGGCTAAAGTCGACACGCAGGCCAACACACCGGCAGAAGATGGCCCCCGCGCCCCGGTCAATGCCAGCAGCCAAATGGAGTCCGCATAAGATGCTTTTTAACAAACAGATCCTGGTGGTCATCAACCCCGAGAAGGACGCACAGGTCGCCCTCGACAAGGCGATCCGTATCAGTGAGCGGCTCGACTGCGTCATCACCGCGCTAGTGCGCAACAAGCACGCCGTCCCCAAACTGTTGACCACGCTGGAGCAAAAGCTCAGCGTCGCGGCGATGAAGGGGATCAAGGTGGCGCTGGAGGTCAGCGATGAAACCAACCTGCTGCGCGCCATCATCCGTACCCAGCACGCCAAGGGGATCGGGCTGGTGGTCAAGGAACCCCACGCGGCCAGCTTAACCGATCAGGTGTTTCTGCCGGACGACTGGAAGCTGCTGCGCAACAGCCGCTGCCCGGTGCTGCTGGTTCACGCGGATAACGACTGGGATAACAGCCCGGTGCTGCTCGGCGTCAACGCCGACCCGGCGGACAGTGAACACCAGACCCTCAACAAACGGATCCTGGTCACCGGCCGCTTCCTCAGTGAGGTGGGCAGCGTCCAGCTCAATCTGGTCAGCGCCTACCCGTCGATGATGCAGAATGCCGATAGCGAGGCGCAGGTGCCGGCGTTGCTCGAGGCGCAATACCGCGCCGCCTGTCGCCGGCTGGTGGCCGACGAAACCTTCCCCGACAGCCAGCTCCATATCGACCAGGGACCGCCCGAGCTGCTGATTCCTCAGGTTGCCGAACAGATCGGCGCCCGCCTGTTGATACTGGGCACCGTCGCCCGATCCGGCCTGCAGGGAGTGCTGCTGGGTAATACCGCCGAACAGATTCTGAAGCAGGTCAAGACCGATGTGCTGGTCCTGTCGGCTTCTTCCAAGCCTTCTAACAAAGAGTGAGCCCTGAACCCGCTAAATAGATCGATGATCTGCCGGTTAACCGGGGATCATCGGTCTTCTACCGACCGCTGGCTCATCTGCCACCTGCGCACAGGATCACGCATAGCGATGCCCCCTCCGTCGCGACTCAAATAACGCTCCACCGCCGTCACCCGAGTTATTCAGCGCTGATACCTGTAGTTCCGCATCCGCGGGATGCAACCGCCCCCGCCAATCCCCTGGCCCCGCAGCAATCTGCTTCCTGATCCCTTATTTTTAATAACTAGCAACCTAGATTATTGTAATGTACATTACAAACCTGATTGATCAAAAAACAGCAGGACCTTCGAGGCGCCAATGACCGAACAACACGCCGACATCGAACACCATCTGTTCTTTCTGCTGAGTGACAACTACCGCCTCACCAGTACCCTGCTGGACCGGCGTCTGCACGCGGCCGGCATGCCGCTGAGTCGCTCCCAGTGGCGGGTGATTGCCCAGCTGTCACGCAAGGAGGGGATCTTCCAGAGCGAGCTGGCCGAGTGGCTCGGTATAGAACGTGCGCCCCTGGGAACCCTGGTCGATAAACTCGAAGCCGCCAATCTGGTTGAACGGCGCCCAGACCCGAAAGACCGCCGGCTCAAGCGCGTTTATACCACCGCCCGGGCCCGCGAGATGCTGCCGATGATATACGACCAGGCGGCCCAGTTACGCAGCCAGGCGTTGAGCGGACTGAGTGACGCTCAGGTCGAGGGCCTGGTCGAGTCACTCGGACTGATCAAGCACAACCTGCAGCAGATACGCAACGGCGACGGGCCCTAGAGGAGACGATGGTGAATTCACAAAATCAGATAGCAGCACTGAACAAGCAACTGAACGAAGCGGTGCCGGCCGAATCCCTCTCGGACACGCCCCTAACCCGACGCGTTGGCGGCATTAAAACCCTGTGCAAACGTGCGCTACTGTTGGCCCTGTTCGTCGCCCTGTCGCTGCTGATCGGCGATTGGCTCTACCAGCGCAGCTACACCGTTGCTATCGACGATGCCCGCATCGCCGCCGACATTATCGCCATCAGTAGCAAGGTGCCGGGCCGCATCAGTCGCTTTCCGGTGACCGACGGTCAGCGGGTCAATGAGCAAAGCCTGCTGACCCAGATCGACGCGCGCAGCGCCGCGCTGGAACTGCAGACCTACCGCTTAAAGATCGCCGCCAAGCAAGCCGGCATCGAAAAAGCCGAGGCGCAGTTGAAGATGACCGCCGAAAACAGTGCCGGCCACGTTCGATCGCAGCAGGCGCAGCTACGCAGTAGCCTCGCCGGCTTGGCCAAGGCGAAGTCGGAGTTGACCCTGGCCCAATCCAATTTTAAACGCTCGACCTCGCTCAAGCAAAAGCAGCTGATATCCGAGCAGGGCTGGGAACAACAGCGGCTAACGCTTGAGATCTCCGAGCGTGGCTACCAGCAGGCACAGGCCGAACTCGCCAGGCGTGAATCGGAGCTGAGTAATGCCAAATCATCGCTGCGTGAGCTCGAGATCGAGCAGAAAACCCTGACGGTGCTGCAGCAGCAGCTGAATCACCTGAAACTGGAGCGCCAGCAACAGCAGCAGAGGCTTGAAGATCATCAGGTGCGAAGCCCCATCGGCGGGGTGGTCGACAAGACCTTCGTGCATGCCGGCGAGTATGTCACGCCCGGTAAACGGCTGATGATGATCCACGACCCCAACGCGATCTGGATCAGTGCCAACGCCAAGGAAACCGACCTGCGCCACATTAAACTAGGCGCCAGGGCTCGGGTCGAGCGCATCGATCAGGCCACCACCAGCGAATTTGCCCTGCTGCCCAATCCGAACCCCAGCGGCAATTTCACCAAGGTGACCCAGCGGGTCACCGTCCGCCTGGCGATCGAGCAACAGAACAACCTGCTCAAGCCCGGAATGATGGTGGAGGTGGCGATTGACACGCGCGGCTGATGGCACCCCGAGCCATCGCCCCAGCGCCGTCACCTTTGACAGCCTGTTTCAACGCTATGGCCTGGCCTATCGCCTGTTTGCCATCGCCACCATAGGTGTCGGCGCGGTTGCCACCATCCTCAGCAGCACCAGCATCAATGTGGCGATCCCCAATATCATGGGGGTCTTTGGTATCGGTCAGGATGTCGCGCAATGGCTGTCTGCCGGTTATCTGGCGGCAGCCACCGTCACCATGCTGGTGACCGCTTGGGCGTTAGCGGCCTTCGGCATCCGGACAACGTTTCTGGTCGCCATGGGGGTATTTATCGGTGCATCCTTGATGGGAGCCCTGAGCCCCAGCGTCGAGCTATTGATCCTGTCCCGGGTCATCCAGGGTGCCGCCTCGGGCATCTTTCTGCCGCTATCGATGGTGGTAATGGGGCGGATTTTCCCGCCGCAGAAGCAGGGTCTGGCGATGGGACTGTTCGGCATCCTGGCGGTGATGGCACCTGCTTTTGGCCCCTACATCGGCGGCATCCTGATCGATGCCTTTGACTGGCGCTACGCCTTCTATCTGGTGCTACCGATGGCCCTGATCAGCCTGCCGCTGGCGTTCATATTTTTACCCGGTCGCGAGAGCCAGGGAGAACGCCCGCCGCTGGACTGGCCCGGTGTGCTTCTGTTGAGCGCATGCATCGGTCTGTTACTGCTGGGGCTGTCGAAAGGGCAATCCAAAGGCTGGAGTTCGGATTACTCACTCATCTGCTTTGCCCTGGTGCTGGCCAGCGGGGGCGGCTTTATCCTCCGCCAGCACTGCTGCGCCACCCCGCTGCTGAACCTGGCGCTGTTCCGTCACCGGGGCTTTGTGCTGGCCATGCTGGTCACCCTGGTCTTCGGCGCTGGCCTGTACGGCAGCTTTTATACCACCCCGCTGTTTCTGCAGACCGTGCAGGGGTTGAACGCCACCCAAGCCGGGTTTGTACTGATGCCCGGCGGCATCGTGCTGGCGATCGTGTTTCCTGTTTCCGGCCACTTCAGCGACCGCCTGGCCCCGCGCCTGCTGGTCAGCGCGGGTCTGTTGCTGTTTGCCTACGCTTTCTGGGTGATGGTGGCGGCCGACCGCAATACCGGCCTGTGGACGTTTGCCTGGTGGATTATTCTGGGGCGGATCGGGCTGGCGCTGATCATGCCCTCGCTCAACGTCGCCGCACTCTCTCCGTTACCCAATGCCCTGCTGACACAAGGCACCGGGGCGATCAACTTCTTCCGCCAACTGGGCGGTGCCCTCGGGGTTAACCTCTCCGCGGTATATCTGGAGAGACGCACGGCGGTCCATACCGATGCGATCGCCTCTACCCAGCACCTGGGACATAATCAAACCTGGGAGACGCTGGAGCTGATGCGACAACCGCTACTCAGCGCGGGGATCGATAGCCTGACCCAACTACCGCTGTCGCTCTGGCTGCTGGGCCGTGAATTTTTTCGGCAGGGACTGACCCTGGGTTTTCAAGACACCTTTGCCCTGTCGGCGCTGATCGTCCTGTTGGCGCTGCTGCCCGCCTGGTTTCTGGCACCGCGGGTATCGCGAACGGTTGCGACAGCGGCAATTAAACCTGCTAGCAAATAGCCTGGACGCTAAAGCAGAATACCCTTTTTATCTGGCGACAAGACTCAGGAAAACAGGTGCAGATGCTGACCCATACCGAAAAATACCGGCTAGTCGAACAGGCATTGAACTATATCCCCCACGTCGGCCTGCAGGGTATTCAACTCGAGCGGCTCGAAGGCGAAGCGATGACTCTGAGGCTGCCCTATCGACAGGAGCTGGTCGGCAACATCGATACCGGCGTCATTCACAGCGGTGTGATTACCATGCTGCTGGATACCGCCCTCGGCTGCGCGGCACTCTGCAGCGATCAGGTGCCCCCCACGATGACCCCGACCCTGGATCTGCGTATCGACCATCTCGCCATGCCCGAGGCGGGCAAAGATATCTTCGCTACGTCGCGGATCTACAAAGCCACCCGCCGGGTGCTGTTTATCGAGGGCTACGCCTACTGCGACAACAAAGAACAGCCGTTTGCCCGCGCCACCGGTAACTTTATCCTGATGCCGCAACTCAACCTCATGACAGAGCGGAGCTTCAACACCAAGGAGGCGAAATCATGACGCTGGAACAATTGATTCAACGCGAACCCAGCGCCGAGACCCTGGCGCTGTGGTTAGACAAGGTTCCCTACGCCACCTACCTGGGGATCAAAGCCGAGTTGAAAGCGGACGAACTGCTGTTTGTGCTGCCAAAAAATGACAAGCTGATCGGCAACCCAACCCTACCCGCTATCCACGGTGGCGTTGTCGGCGCCTTTATGGAGCTGGCAGCCAGCTTCCATCTGCTGGCCAAGATGGATAATCCGGTACTCCCCAAGATCATCGACTTCTCGCTGGATTACCTGCGCCCTACCCGGCTACGCGACACCTACGCCCGCTGCACCCTGACCCGGCAGGGGCGCTTTATTGCCAACATCAGCATTACAGCCTGGCAAGAAACCAGCGACAACCCCTGTTCCCTGGCACGAGCGCACTTTATGATCGCAGAATCCTGACCGGGAATAATTGATGACGAACCAATCGGGTAGCCGAGGGTCTCTAACCATCAGCCCCCACAACACCCTGCATGCGGGTCCGCACAGGGCGTTTCACTTAGAATAGTGAAGCCTTATCCATCCATCACGCAGTGCATATAAACCTTGGGATTTCAGATAAGCATTATTCAATGCTTGCTGTATCCCCGGTGTCTTTGAACTACGCATTGGACCTTTGCTGGTAATGCCGCACGCAACCGCTGCCTGGACATGGACGCCGAGTCTCATCAGGTTCCTGACATTGGTGCGCGGCTTTCGCCACTGGCGCCAATAGGCCATCCGTACTCTCCGCCTGATCCAATGATCCAGATCGACACGGAGTTGATAGCAGTTGGCGATGCCAAAGTAGTTGATCCAACCCCGTAGGTATTGG
>JBALTG010000055.1:0-27491 GCA_036964625.1 Motiliproteus sp. | reverse complement strand
ATCCGGCGCAATGCGCTTCGCTTATTGGCGCCCTACAGGTGTTCCTCAATAAACGAGCGTTGACTAAGCGCCCCAAGGGCCGTTTTTGATGCTGGCAGAGATTCAACCTGCATAAAACCGCCAGGGTAGAGCCGACGATGTGAGAAAGACTGCGGCCCCTACCGGCTTGATATCAACGTTTGCGCCCTCTCTGGCACCTTAAGGGTATGCGCCTACCTATCTTTAAGAATCCTAGGCGGCCCCAACCAAACCGCCCTTCGGTTTAGAAGGGTGACGGGGCGTCATCCTGATACGCCCGTGGTCTTCGGCCAGGAATAGAAGACGTTAAGCGCTCACAGCTATCCGCCTGCAACTGCTAATTAGTACAGATTCTTTTATTGTGTGGCTTCCCTGCATGTTCGTGAGTTCGCGCGGATCAGCAAGCCTTTAGTCTGGTTTTTTTATCAATAGTTGACCGTTCTCGATCGGTTTGGTAGTTTGCGTCAGCTGTTTGTTGTCGCTCGTTCCACAGGATGTTGCCTGGAACGCTGGAGTAGCCCGAAGGATCGTCGGCTGACAGGGAATCCCCACCTTTCTCTTTCGTATCGATCAATCGCTACGGTTCTCCTTTTATTTTTGTTGTTCGGAGAACCTGTCCATGTCTTATCTTTCTGTTGCCGCCGTCATGCGCTGCGCTGTTATCGTGCTCTTTTCGCTGGCAGTTGCCGGCTGTGGCGGTGGCGAAGCCGCCCCGGCTAAGTTGGTGGGTCAGGCGGTGCTGGGGCCATTGGCAGGCGCGGAGATTCGTGCCTACCTGTTAACCGACCTGACCACGCCTATCGCCGGGCCGATTACCGCCAATGGAAGTCTGACCGATCCGGACCAGGCCGGTCGTTTCGAATTGACGCTGGCGGCTGTCTCCGCAGAAACCTGGGTGCTGTTCACCGCCACCGGCGGTCAGGATATCGATGCCGACGATGATGGCGAACTTGATCCGACGCCAACGCCCAGCAACGGTGTTGTCCATGCTCTGGCGACCGCCGAGCAGTAGCGTGGCGGCGATGCCAAGATCACCGCACTGTCGGAGATGACCTGGCAGGCGGTGCAGGATGTCTTGAATGACAGAGATGCGCTGATTCAGCGCTTGGATCAGCTGGCGCTGGCCCTGTTGCAGCAGGATCTGAACAACGATGGCGTGATTGACCGCCAAGATATCAGCAGCTTTTCACCGCTTAGCCACAAGCAGCATACCCGCATTAACTATGACGCCCTGTTGCCCGATAACGATCCCGATACGATGACACTGGTGGAGATGATCCACGCCGGTTACAGCGCGCAGCAGGTGGCGGAGGTGTGGCGGGTACGCCGTTATCAGCGGCTGCCGTTATCTCCAAGAACTACGGTGATGCGCCCTTTACGCCGGTCACCGGGGGCAATGGCGGTGTCATCAGTTATAGCGCCGTTAATCCCAGCGTAGCCACGGTGGACAGCAACGGTCTGGTCACCATTGTTGGTGTCGGCAGCGCCACGATTACGGCGACCGAAGCGGTCAGTGCCAACTATCTGGGTCAGAGTGCCCAGATGATGGTAACGGTGGCGAAGGGCGCAGGCGTGCCGCTAGCAACGGCGGCGGCTATCGCAAAGACCTACGGCGATGCCAACTTTACTCCGGCGCTGAGCGGCGGCAACGGTGGAGCGATCAGTTATAGCTCAGATAACCCCAGTGTCGCCACCGTCGATAGCAACGGTTTGGTCACCATTACAGGTGCTGGTAGCGTTGTCATCACGGTAACCGAAGCGCTGAGCGCTAACTATCTGAGTCAGAGTGTCAATACGACGGTCACCGTAGCCAAGGCGACGGGCACCCCGCTGGCAACGGCGGCGGCTATCGCTAAGACCTACGGCGATGTTGCCTTTACGCCCGCATTGAGCGGCGGTAATGGTGGTGTGCTCGGTTACCTTTCCGATAACAGCAGCGTCGCTACTGTCGATAACAACGGACTAGTTACGATTGTTGGTGCCGGTAGCGCCAACATCACCGGGACCGAAGCGGTGAGTGCCAACTACCTGGGTCAAAGTGCTCAGTTCGCGGTCACCGTAGCCAAGGCTGGGGGTACCCCGCTGGCAACGACGGCTGCTATCGCTAAGACCTACGGCGATGCCGCCTTTACGCCCGCATTGAGCGGCGGTAATGGTGGGCCGATCAGCTACAGCTCCGATAACAGCAATGTTGCCAGCGTCGATAGCAATGGCTTGGTGACGATTGCCGGTGCCGGTAGGGCCGCTATCACCGTGACCGAAGCGGCGAGTGTCAACTTCCAGGGTCAGAGTATCAGTGTGACGGTATCGGTCGCCAAGGCGGCGGGATCCCCGCTGGCAACGGCGGCTGCTATCGCTAAGACCTACGGCGATACCGCCTTTACTCCGAGTCTGAGCGGTGGCAACGGCGGTGTGCTCAGTTACCGTTCCGATAACAGCGGTGTCGCCAGCGTCGATAATAACGGCCTGGTTACGATTACTGGAGCCGGTAGTGCCAGCATTACAGTGACCGAAGCGGCGAGTGTCAATTATCTGGGTCAGAGTGCCCAGATGACGGTAACGGTGGCGAAGGGCGCAGGCACGCTGTTATCAGCGGCTGCCGCAATCTCGAAGAGCTACGGCGATGCGCCGTTTACCCCTTTCAGCGGCGGCAATGGTGGCGTGATCAGTTACAGCTCCGATAACCCCAGCGTCGCCAGTGTCGATAGTAACGGCCTGGTTACGATTGCAGGGGTCGGCAGCGCTACCATTACGGTAATCGAAGCGGTCAGCGCCAACTTCTTGGGTCAGAGTGTTAGCACGACGGTGACGGTAGCGAAGGGTGCAGGTACGCCGCTGTCCATCGAAACTGCTATCTCGAAGAATTACGGTGATGCCCCCTTCACCCCTACCGTGACCGGGGGCAATGGCGGGGCGCTGAGTTATAGTTCCGATAACAGCGGTGTTGCAACGGTGGGTAGCAGAGGCTTGGTGATTCTTCAGGATGACGGCAGTGCTCTTATCACCGTGATCGAAGCTGAGAGCGGCAACTTCCTGGGCCAGATCGTCAATATCGCTTTAACCGTGGATAAGCCACCGCAGATAGAGCACGTCTTCAGCAGTGATTACGCCTTTGCCGCCCTGCGCGCCGATGGCTCGGTAGTGACTTGGGGGGCTTTTGTTGACGATAGCCGCCGCGTCAGCGGACCGCTCGATGGCCGTAATCCGGTTGCGCATATCGTCGGTACCAACACTGCATTTGCTGCCCTGCGTGCCGATGGTTCGGTGGTAACCTGGGGGGCTTCCGGCGGCGATATCAGCAGCGTCAGCAGCGAACTCGACGGCAGCAACCCGGTGGTGCATATCGTCAGTGCCAGAGGAGGAGCTTTTGCCGCCCGGCGTACAGATGGCTCTGTGGTGAGCTGGGGACTCAGTTATTCCGGCGGCGATAGCAGCAGTTACAGCAGCGACCTCGACGGCAGCAACCCGGTGGTGGATATCGTTGGTAACAGTTTTGCCTTTGCCGCTCTGCGTACCGATGGCTCGGTGGTGAGCTGGGGACTCAGTTATTCCGGCGGCGATAGCAGCAGTTACAGCAGCGAACTCAACGGCAGCAACCCGGTGGTGCGTATTTTTGGCAATGGTCATGCCTTTGCCGCGCTGCGTGTTGATGGCTCGGTAGTGACCTGGGGCGACAGCGGTTACGGCGGCAATAGCAGCGGCGTCAGCGGCCAGCTCGACGGCAGCAATCCGGTAGTGCATATCGTCAGTACCGGCTCTGCCTTCGCCGCTTTGCGTGCCGATGGCTCATTGGTGGCCTGGGGTGCCGGGGCTAGCGGGATCGCCAGCCACAGCAGTGAGCTCGACGGCAGCAATCCGGTGGTGCAGATCGCCAGTGCCCGCACATCCCTCGTCGTGTTGCGTGCCGATGGCTCGGTGGTGACCTGGGGCGACAGCGGTTACGGCGGCGATAGCAGCAGCGTCAGCAGCTAACTCGACGGCAGTAATCCAGTGGTGCGTATTTTCAGCAACAGTTTTGCCTTTGCTGCCCTGCGTGCCGATGGTTCGGTAGTAACTTGGGGTCATAGTACTAAGGGCGGCAACAGCAGCGCTGTCAGCCACCTGCTAACCGATACACGCCCCATTCCCGACGCCGATGGCCTGAGCAACGCCGCTGAGTGGGCCGGTTGCGTGACCCCGTACGCCAGCGATGCGGCTAATCTTGGTCGTCACCCCTGTTTGAGTGCCGGTAATCGGGATACCGACGGCGATGGCGTTTGGGATAACAACGAACTGTTCTATGCCACCGAGCCGAGGGAAAACCGTTATCAGGACTCGATGGGCGATCTCGACCTGAATGGCATGCCGGATTTCTGGATTCAGCCAAGCCTTTAGAGCCGCTGCCCCTTAACCCTACGCACAACGTGGCTCTCTGCGCCGCGTTGCCCATCTCTATTTATGCCGCCTTTTCTTTTCTGCCTGCCCATGAGCCGTTTCCGGCACTCGGGCATGGGCATGGGCTTAGGTATGGCTCCGTCTAAGACCAAAAGCGAGATCTTAAGCCCTGCATGAATTGTGTATACTAAGCCGCGCATTTATTTCGCCCCGAATTTTGGCCCGCCTGTTACAGTGGCCTATAGCTGACTAACCATTCTTACGGCCTGCGATCCCTCGATCGTGGTTTCCGCCGACAGGAGATGACCCTAGCATGACTGTGATTCGCCAAGACGATCTGATCGATAGCGTTGCTGACGCGCTGCAATTTATTTCCTACTACCACCCGCTAGATTTCGTTAAAGCCGTGCATGAGGCCTATCTGCGCGAAGAGTCGCAGGCGGCCAAAGACGCCATGGCGCAGATTCTGATCAACTCGCGGATGAGTGCCGAGGGCCACCGGCCGCTGTGCCAGGACACCGGTATCGTCACCGTGTTTGTAAAAATCGGTATGAAAGTGCAGTGGGAGAGCGAGCTGAGCGTTGAGGAGATGATCAACGAGGGTGTGCGTCGCGCCTACCTCAATCCGGATAACCTGCTGCGGGCTTCTATTCTGGCCGACCCTGCCGGTGCGCGGATTAATACCAAGGACAACACCCCCGCGGTAATTCACATGAGCGTGGTGCCTGGCGACACGGTGGATATTCAGATCGCGGCCAAAGGCGGCGGTTCTGAGAATAAATCCAAGATGGTGATGTTGAACCCGTCCGATAGCATTGTTGATTGGGTCCTTAAGACCGTGCCGACCATGGGCGCTGGCTGGTGTCCGCCAGGTATGTTGGGTCTGGGCATCGGTGGTACGGCCGAGAAAGCGGCAGTGATGGCGAAGGAATCGCTGATGGATCCGATCGATATTCACGAGCTGAAAGCGCGTGGTGCGCAAAGCCGGGTCGAAGAGCTGCGTCTGGAGCTGTTCGACAAGGTGAATCAGCTCGGTATCGGTGCGCAGGGTCTGGGTGGTTTGACCACCGTGTTGGATATCAAGATCAAAGATTACCCGACCCATGCCGCCTCATTGCCGGTGTGCATGATCCCCAACTGCGCCGCCACGCGTCACGCCCACTTTACCCTGACGGGCAAGGGTCCGGCGCTGCAGACGCCGCCGTCGCTGTCCGATTGGCCGGAAGTGACCTTCGAGGTCGGTGCGACCACGCGCCGGGTGAATCTGAATACCGTCACCCAGGCCGATATCGAAACCTGGAACACCGGCGACACCATCCTGCTAAGCGGCAAGATGCTGACCGGACGTGACGCGGCGCATGGCAAGCTATGCGCCATGCTCGATGCCGGTGAGGAGTTGCCGGTCGATCTGAAAGGGCGGTTTATCTACTACGTCGGCCCGGTCGATCCGGTGCGTGACGAGGTAGTGGGGCCTGCGGGGCCGACGACGGCAACCCGGATGGATAAGTTCACCCGCCAGGTTATTGAGAGTACCGGGCTGATGGGGATGATCGGTAAGGCTGAACGCGGGCCGGTGGCGATCGAGGCGATCAAGGACAACAAGTCGGTCTACCTGATGGCAGTCGGTGGCGCAGCCTATCTGGTCTCCAAGGCGATCAAGGCCTCCAAGACCATCGCCTTCCCTGAGTTGGGGATGGAAGCGATCTACGAGTTCGACGTGGTCGATATGCCGGTGACGGTGGCGGTTGATTCGCGCGGCGAATCGGCTCATATTACCGGACCGGCCAAGTGGCAAAAGAAGATCGCAGCAGCGCAGGTGCTGGAGCTGAAGTGATCGGCCGCTATAAACGCTAGTTTGTTGTTCAGGCTAAACGCGACCTTCGGGGTCGCGTTTCTATTTGGGCGTAATTATCTGTTAACGGGGCTTTGTGCTGAGCATGTTCGAGATCGATTTAACCCTAGTGATTAACATCATGGGGCTGAGTGCCGCTGCGGTATTTGCCGCCTCTGGAGCGCTGGATGCGGCACGCCAGAAAATGGATATCTTGGGGTTTATGCTGATCGGTTGTGCTGTCGGCTTGGGTGGCGGTACCGTGCGTGATCTGCTGTTGGGTAAGGTGCCGGTGTTTTGGATTCGCGAACCCGAGTGGGTCAGTATCTGCCTGATCGCCTCGGCGGTTACCTATGTCATTGCGCCTTATCTGGCCTCCAGAACCCAGGCGCTGCTGTGGATGGATGCAGTCGGGATGGCGCTATTCAGTGTTGTGGGGACCAAGATCGGTCTGGATCATGGTGTGTCACCCTTAATTGCGGCCTGCATGGGGGTGATGACCGCAAGTTTTGGCGGGATCGCCCGGGATGTGCTCTGCGGTAGCTCGCTGGTGCTCAGTGGTTCCGAACTCTATGTCACCGCCGCGCTGGCGGGTGCGGTCTCCTATCTGGGGTTGAGTGGTCTGGGGTTGCCCGGCAGCTACGATCTGATCGGCGCTTTTCTGGTGGCGTTTATACTGCGGGCGCTGGCGATTCAGTTTCATCTCAAGCTACCCAACCGCTATCGTGATCGTTCTTAACCCGCCAGGTTAATAAGTGATGCAGGGGCACGTCCCCGGTAATCCAGCAGCTGCGCCAGATTGTAGGTTAATCGTTGACTTCAAGGCGGTCAGCGTCCAAAACCTTGCCAGCCATACCCACCGTAATCTGATTTTTGCTACAATGAGCGACTTTTTGTGCAGCGCCCGTATCGGACGCTCGATATTCAATGATTAAGGACCGAAAATGGGTTTTAAGCCGGTTAAAGTAGGTATCTGTGGTCTGGGTACAGTAGGAAGCGGAACCTTCAATGTGCTACAGCGCAATCAGGAGGAGATCTCGCGACGTGCCGGTCGGGTGATTCGGGTTGAGCAGATTGGCGCTCGTCGTCCTAACCCTCTGGCTGATACCAATGGCACTCAGATCGTGGCTGATGTGTTCGCGGTCGCGCGTAATCCTGAAATCGATGTCGTGGTCGAGCTGATTGGTGGCTGTGATGTCGCGCGGGAACTGGTGCTGGAGGCGATTGAAAACGGCAAGCATGTGGTTACCGCCAACAAGGCGTTGATCGCGGTGCATGGTAACGAGATTTTTGAAGCGGCGCAGCGCAAGAATGTGATGGTGGCCTTTGAGGCCTCAGTCGCGGGCGGTATTCCCATCGTTAAGGCGATCCGTGAAGGTCTGGCGGCCAACAGCATCAACTGGGTCGCCGGTATCATCAACGGTACCGGTAATTTCATTCTCACCGAGATGCGCGACAAAGGTCGGGCGTTTGCAGACGTGCTGGCCGAAGCGCAGCAGCTCGGCTATGCCGAAGCCGATCCAACCTTCGATGTCGAAGGGATCGATGCAGCGCATAAGCTGACGATCCTGGCATCACTCGCCTTTGGGGTGCCGCTGCAGTTCAGCAAGGCCTATACCGAAGGGATCTCTAAGATCACTGCCGACGATGTTAACTATGCCGAGCAACTGGGCTACCGGATCAAACATCTGGGGATCACCCGGCGCACCGATGCCGGTATCGAGCTGCGCGTGCATCCGACCCTGATTCCGGAAAAACGCCTGATCGCCAATGTCGATGGGGTGATGAATGCGGTGCTGGTGGATGCTGACGCCGTTGGACCGACGCTGTACTACGGCGCGGGTGCCGGTGCTGAACCGACCGCCTCGGCGGTGATTGCGGATCTGGTCGATGTGGTCCGGACTCTGACCGCAGACCGGGATAACCGGGTGCCGCATCTGGCGTTCCATCCTTCGCGACTGTCCGATCTGCCGATGTTGCCGATGGAAGAGGTCGAAACCGCGTATTACCTGCGCCTGCAGGCGGCTGAGCATCCGGGGGTGCTGGCCGAAATTACCCGCATTCTGGCGGATCAGCAGATCAGTATCGATGCCATCATGCAGCATGGAACCGACGATCAGCTGGTACCGATCATCATTCTTACCCACGTGGTTAAAGAGATGCGGATGAATGCGGCAATCAAAGCGATCGAGGCGCTGGAGACGATCAGCGGCGAGGTGACCCGTATCCGCGTAGAGATTCTGGACGCTAATTAAGCTCGGATCTCGATTCAGACAGCAAGTCAGGAACTAGACATGAAATATATCAGTACCCGTGGTCAGGCTCCCAAGCTCAACTTTGAAGAGGTGTTGCTGGCCGGTCTGGCGACCGATGGCGGGCTTTACGTCCCCGAGCAGTTGCCACAGTTCAGCAAAGCAGAGATCGCCTCCTGGGCAGGTCTTAGCTACGCCGATCTGGCCAAGAAGATCATCGCTCCCTTTGTAGCCGATACCATTCCGCAGGCGGATCTGGATGCGATTATCGATGCGACCTACGGCACGGCTGCGGTCACGGGGGGCAATAATGTGTTTGCCCATGATGCCGTTGCACCGCTAAAACAGCTCGATAGCAACCTGTGGCTGCTGGAACTGTTTCATGGGCCGACGTTGGCATTTAAAGATTTTGCCCTGCAGCTGCTGGGACGTCTGCTCGATTACGTGCTGGAGAAGCGCCAGGAGCGGGTCGTGATCATGGGCGCCACCTCGGGTGACACAGGTTCGGCGGCGATCGAAGGTTGTAAACGCTGTGACAATGTCGATATTTTCATCCTCCACCCGCATAACCGGGTGTCCGAGGTGCAGCGTCGGCAGATGACCACCATCGTTGGTGACAATATTTATAATCTGGCGATTGAAGGTAATTTTGACGACTGCCAGCAGATGATCAAGCAGAGCTTTGCCGATCAGTCGTTCCTTAAGGGGCGCAAGCTGGTGGCGGTGAATTCGATCAACTGGGCTCGAATCATGGCCCAGATCGTTTACTACTTCCATGCGTCGCTATCGCTGGGTGGGCCCCACCGCGAGGTGTCTTTTGCGGTGCCGACCGGTAACTTCGGCGATATCTTCGCCGGTTATCTGGCCAAGGGCATGGGCCTGCCGGTCAAGCAGTTGGTGGTTGCGACCAACAGCAACGATATCCTGCACCGCTGCATCAGCGCCAATGACACGGCCAAACACGATTTGATTCATACGCTGTCACCGAGCATGGATATCCGGGTATCGAGTAACTTCGAACGGCTGCTGTTCGATCTGTACGACCGTGACGGTGCCGCCACGGCCACGCTGGTCGAGGGGATGAATAACGGTGCTGCCAGTCTGGAACCGGCACGGCTGGCCAAGGCTCGGGAGCTGTTCGATAGCTATCGCCTCGACGATGACGGCTGCGTGGCGGCGATCACGGATATGTTCGCGCGTACCGAAGAGCTGCTCGATCCGCATACCGCGATCGGCGTCAAGGCTGCCGAAGTGTGCCGCCGCGATGCCGAAACGCCGATGGTGGCGCTGGCAACGGCGCACCCGGTCAAGTTCCCGGAGCCGGTGGTCAGCGCTGGTTGCAAGGCGCCGGAACTGCCGCACCATCTTGAAGATCTGTTTGAGCGCGAAGAGCGCTATCAGGTGCTCGGCAACGATCTGGCAGCGGTGCATGCCTATGTCGCCGAACAGCTCGGCTGATCGGCTCCGCTGATCAATTCAGCCCCCTAACGCCGGCCCAGTGCCGGCGTTTTATATCCAGGGATGGATGGTATGCCTTGAGAGCCAAGGATGGCGGTAAAGGCGATATCCAGGGATGGATGGTATGCCTTGAGAGCCAGGGATGGCGGTAAAGGCGATATCCAGGGATGGATGTGCCGTTTTTTGCTCCTGCAAAAACAGCACTTCCTACGTCCTTGTAGGGCGTATGCCTTGAGAGCCAAGGATGGCTGTAAAGGCGATATCCAGGGATGGATGTGTCGTTTTTAGCTGCTGCAAAAACAGCACTTCCTACGTCCTTGTAGGGCGTATGCCTTGAGAGCCAAGGATGGCGCTAAAGGCGGTCTGCCGGGCCGTACTTAATCAGGAATGCTTCAATGGATGACCTGTTCTTTATTCTGTCCAAGCTGATCTGGACCTTCGCCCGCCCCGATCATTTGGTGTTGCTGCTGTTGACCCTGGCGGTATTGATCCTGGGTTGGAACAGTCCCAAACGAAAAGCCCGGGGCAGTGCCTGGGGGCTGCTGGGGCTGATCTGGATGGTGGCGTTGGTTCCGGTTGGGAAGGGCTTGCTGCATCCGCTGGAGCAGCGTTTTGCCGTGCCGCAGCGGCTTGAGCAGACGCCGCTGGCCGGTATCATCGTCCTCGGTGGCGCGGAGAAGCTGGCGGCGATGCGGTTTCATCAGCGCGCTGAGTTTACCGAGGCAGCGGAGCGGGTGATGGCGGTGCCGGAACTGGCGCAGCGCTTTCCCGATCTGCCGATCATCTACAGCTGCGGTTCGGGCTGGCTGCTGGAGCCGGATATTAAAGGCGCGGATTATACCAAATTGTATTTCGATGCCATGGGACTCGGGGGGCGGGTGCTGTACGAACGCGAATCACGTAACACCTTTGAAAATGCGTCCCTGAGTGTTGCTCTGGCGGGTGAGCGTATCGAGGGGACCTGGTTGTTGGTGACCTCCGCGTTCCACATGCCGCGTTCGGTGGGGGTGTTTCGGCAACAGGGCTGGACGGTATTGCCCTATCCGGTGGACTACCGCGGTGCGCCACTAGGCTGGAATATCTATTTTAACCTCAGCGATAATCTTGAGGATCTGACCATGGCGGTCAGAGAATGGGTCGGGTTACTGGCCTATCGATTGAGTGGCAAGACCCACACCTTATTGCCCGGAGACCTGAACCATGAATAAACAGATCGTTAGCCGTTCTCCAGAGATTGCGCCGGGGTTGGCGCAGTCAGGATTAGTGCCGCTGTTACAACGCATCTATAGCAGCCGTGGGGTGAACGCAGCCGATGAGTTGGATTACGCCCTGAAAGGACTGTTGCCCTACCATGCGCTGCGCGATATTGACCCCGCGGTGGCGCAGATAAGCCGCTCGATTGAGGCGGGGGAACGGATTCTGGTGGTCGGTGATTTTGACTGCGACGGCGCGACCAGCAGTGCCCTGGCGGTGGCGGCGTTGCGGGCGCTGGGGGCGGCCTGGGCTGGCTATTTGGTGCCTAATCGATTTGAGTACGGCTATGGGCTGAGTCCTGAAATTGTCGCGGTGGCACAGCAGCAGTCCCCCGACCTGCTGATCACGGTGGATAATGGCATCTCCAGCGTTGCGGGCGTCAGGGCGGCGAAGGCGGCGGGGATGCGGGTGGTGGTGACCGATCACCATCTGCCGGGTGATGAGTTGCCAGAAGCCGATGCGTTGGTTAATCCGAATCAGCACGGGTGTGACTTCAGCGGTAAGAATACCTGCGGCGTCGGGGTGATCTTTTATGTGATGACCGCCGTGTGCCGTGCGCTGCAGCAGCGAGGCTGGTTTGAGAAGCGCGCTATCGCAGTCCCCAATATGGCTGAGTTTCTCGATCTGGTGGCGCTGGGTACAGTCGCCGATGTGGTGCCGTTGGATCACAATAATCGAATTTTTGTCGATCAGGGGCTCAAGCGCATTCGGGCCGGACGTTGCCGTCCCGGCATCGCCGCGCTGGCTGAGATCGGCGGGCGCACGTTGACGAAACTGGTGGCTGCCGATCTGGGGTTTGCTATCGCGCCGCGTCTGAATGCGGCCGGACGGCTGGAGGATATGTCGATTGGTATCGAATGCCTGTTGACGCAAAGTCCGGATGAGGCGCGTCGGCTGGCGCTGCAGCTGGACGAACTGAACCAGGACCGCAAGTTGATTGAGCAGCAGATGCAGTCGCAGGCGCTGGCCATCTTGGCTCAGATGGAGCTCGGTGCCGATGCGCAGCTGCCTTTTGGGGTTACCCTGTTCGAGCCCGACTGGCATGAAGGGGTGATCGGTATCCTGGCATCGCGGATTAAGGAGCGTCTGCATCGGCCGGTGATCGCCTTTGCGCAGTCCGAGGGCGGCCAGGTTAAAGGGTCGGCGCGTTCGATTCCGGGGCTGCATATTCGCGATACGCTGGATGCCGTCGCCGCGCGTCACCCTGAGCTGTTAAAAAAGTTTGGTGGCCATGCCATGGCGGCTGGCATGAGCCTGGATCGGCAGCACTTTGAGGCGTTCCAGCAGGCGTTTGACGCCGAGGTGCGTAGGCGTCTGCAGCCCGAACAGCTACTTGCTAAGATCGACACCGATGGCTGCTTGAGTGTCGCAGAGATGTCGCTCGAGACCGCGCAACAACTCCGCAACGCGGGTCCCTGGGGGCAGCTGTTCCCGGAGCCGCTGTTCGAAGGCGTGTTCGAAATCGTGCAGCAGCGGATCGTCGGTGAGCGCCATCTGAAACTGGTGTTGGCTGAGGCGGGTAATAGCCAGGGGTTTTGTGTTGATGGCATCGCCTTTAATGTCGATCTGGATCTCTGGCCCTGCGAAGCGCCCCAGGCGAGGGTTGTTTATAAACTGGATATGAACGAGTTTCGGGGCCGAGTGTCGTTGCAGTTGCTGGTCGATTATCTGGAGCCGATCTGGCCCTGAGTCTGCTCTATTAGCCTGAAAAAAAGAGTGGCTGTGGGTGTCTTGAAGGGTGTGGTTGTAGCAATAGCTGTAGTTATGGATGTAGTTATGGATGTAGTTATGGATGTAGTTATGGGTGTAGTTATGGATGTAGAGATAGAGGGTTCTGGACCGATGACGGGGTAAAAAAGGCGTTACCAGAGCTCGGAGTCATGGTCTGAGGCTGGGTGTTCCGGATTGAGCGGGACCTGGATGTCAAATTCAACCCCCTGGCCGCGATTACTGCTACAACCGATAGTGCCCTGAAACAGATGGGTTACGAGTCGATAGACCACGTGGGCGCCCAGCCCGCTGCCGCCGTGTTCGCTTCTGGTGGCGACGAAGGGTTCGAAGATACGCGGTAAGATCGCTTCAGGAATGCCCTTGCCGTTGTCAGAATAAAGGATATGAATCTTATCCGCACGGCGTTCGATCCTGATCTCGATCTTACTTTCTCTATCGCTGAGCGGCGTTCCAGCGAAGCCGTGTCGCAGCGAGTTGTCGATGAGCTGGCTGAATACCTGCTTCCAGATATCCGGGTAGGAGACGATGTCCAGGGGATGCTCGCCGAGTAGCTGTAACTGAATCTGCTGCTGCTGAAGTTGTGTGTTGAAGCTCTGTTTGACCTGGTGCAGCAGTCGGTGCAGATCAACCTGCTGCCGTTGCAGCGTATGCGGGTCGATGGCGATCAGTCGAAACGCCTTGATCAGTTCGGCCATCTGCTGCAGATGGCCGTGGATCAGACCGCTGTGCTGGCGAACGCGGCTGATGGCGGGGTTGTGAGCCTCATCTGCCGCAGTTAGATCGATTGCGGATAGCTCGGCACCGATCTGCGCGGCGGTCTCCAGGCTGGCGTTAACCGGCTTCTCGATCTCATCGGCAATACCGCTGACCAGCTCGCCCAGAGCGGCCATCTTTTCGGTTTCTACCAGTCGGTCTTTAGTGTGGGTCAGTTCCTGGAGTGCTCCTGAGAGCCGGTCATTGGTGTGCTTGAGGGTGGCGGTACGGTATTTAACCCGCTGCTCCAGTTCGTTGTTGAGTTGTTCCAGCGCTTGCTTGGCTCGCTTTTTCCCCTCAAGCTGTTTGCTGATGTTGTTGCGCATCAGGTTGAGCGTGTCAGCCAGCTGGTCAAGCGAGTCGCTTCCCCCCCTGCGCAGCAGGCTCGGTTCGAGTTCGACGCCTTCGTCGAGGTTGTTCAGATCCAGGCGCAGGGTATAGCGTGCCAGCCGGTTGAGGTGGGTGACGATCATGTAATGAACGATCAGCAGGATGCCGATCGACACCAGAAAGGTCTTGATCGCCTGGCTGCCAAGGATGATGAAAAACTTTTCCAGCAGACGCTGGTAGACGTTATCCAGGGTGGCACCGACCTTGAGTTGGCCCACCAGGGTATTGCGATAGAAGAGTTGGAACTCGCGCTGAATGGGCAGCTCAACCTGAGGGTCGCCACGGAAAAAAACCGATTCTTGCTTGTCGGCGACGATTTCGGTGATGGAGGTGAAGCCGATATCCGGCAGTTTCATGATGCCGTCGAGCTGAATCACAATCTGATCTTTATCCAGTTTCCACAGGCTGGATGACAGGGAGTCGAGGTAGCCCGCCTCGATAGAGTCGATCCCTTGCTGGATAGTGGAAAGATCTTTTTTATAGTCCCAGAATAGCTGCACAGCGGTGCTTAAAACCGCCAATAAACTGCTGCACAAGACGATATAAACCAGCAATCGGTAAGAAAGCAGGTTGTCTTGGCGATAATGGAGGTAGCGTTTTAGCAAATGGTAGGGTCCGTCATTGAGCTCTGTTGGTAACAATCTGTTGGTAACAAAGGGTGACGTAGGGACAGTAGCAGAAATCAGCGATAACCGGAAAGGATGTAAGATGATTTGGCGTGAATTAAGCCGAAAGTGGTATGTCTAGGCACAGATGCCGAATTCATTGCTGAATGCGGCATCTGTGGGAAACCGCTACATATTCGGGTAGTTAGGGCCGCCGGCACCTTCCGGGGTGACCCAGGTGATGTTCTGAGACGGATCCTTGATATCGCAGGTTTTGCAGTGCACACAGTTTTGCGAATTGATCTGGAATTTTTTGCTGCCGTGTTCGTCCTCGACTATCTCATAGACCCCTGCCGGGCAGTAACGTTGGGCCGGTTCATCGTAGAGTGGCAGGTTGCGCTCGAGTGGAATAGCCGGATCCTTGAGCTTGAGATGGCAGGGCTGGTTCTCTTCGTGGTTGGTATTGGACAGGAATACCGAGGACAGCTTGTCGAAGCTGAGGATCCCGTCCGGCTTGGGATAGGTGATTTTGGCGCACTCGGCGGCCGGCTTCATCTGGGCGTAATCCGGATTGCGGTCGTGCAGCGTGAACGGCAGCTTGCCCTTGAACCAGTTCTGATCGAGGTAGTTGAAAGCGCCGCCCAGGGTCATGCCGAACTTGTGCATCGCCGGGCCGAAATTGCGGGTGCGCTGTAGCTCATCATTAACCCAGCTGGCGTTAAAGTTATCGTGGTACTGAGTCAGCTCGCCCATGCCATGGGTATCACCCTTGAGTGCTTCGGCGATCGTCTCGGCTGCAACCATGCCGCTCTTCATGGCGGTATGCGTGCCTTTGATTTTGGCGAAGTTGAGGGTACCGGCATCACAGCCGATAACCATGCCGCCGGGGAAGGTCATCTTCGGCAGTGAATTGAAGCCGCCTTTAGTGATGGCGCGGGCACCGTAAGAGACACGCTTGCCGCCTTCGAGGTACTGTTTAAAGACGGGATGATGCTTCATCCGCTGCATCTCGTCGAAGGGGCTCAGGTACGGATTGGAGTAACTCAGGTCGGTAATCAGACCCAATACCACCTGGTTGTTCTCAGCGTGGTACAGAAACGAGCCGCCCGGCGCGTTTTTACCCAGCGGCCAGCCCGCACCGTGAATCACCAGCCCGGGCTGGTGCTTGTTTGGATCGATATCCCAGAGCTCTTTAATGCCGATGCCGTAGTGTTGCGGATCCGCGCCCTTGTCCAGGTCAAACTTGGCGATCAGCTCTTTACCCAGGTGGCCGCGGCAGCCCTCGGCAAAGAGTGTCTGCTTGGCGTGCAATTCCATACCAGGCATATAACTGTCTTTGGGTGCGCCGTGCTCGTCAACGCCCATATCGCCGGTGGCGATCCCTTTAACCGAACCGTCCGCATGATACAGAATTTCGGCAGCGGCAAAGCCGGGGAATATTTCGACCCCCAGAGATTCCGCTTGCTCGGCCAGCCAGCGGCTCAGATTACCCACGCTGATCACGTAGTTGCCTTCGTTGTGCATCGTGGCAGGAACGAATGCGTTAGGGATCTTGGTGGCTTTGTGTTCATCTTTGAACAGATAGATCTCATCGTCGCCTACCGGCACGCCCAGAGAGAGGCCCATCTGTTGCCAATCGGGGAACAGTTCATTCAGCGCGCGGGGTTCGAATACGGCGCCTGACAGGATGTGGGCACCGACCTCGGACCCTTTTTCGACTACGCAAACCATGAGCTCTTGTTGGTTGGTTTGTGCTTGTTGCATCAGGCGGCAGGCGGCAGAGAGGCCCGCAGGTCCTGCACCGACAATGACGACATCAAATTCCATCGCTTCGCGTTCCACACCCTTCTCCTGTTTGATTGACCAAGGTTTTAGTTGCGAGCCAATGAGGGACGCAGCACAGACCTGTGATTGTAAGTAAAAACCCCTATTTTTTGCAAGAATCATTTGCATAGGCCAAGTCTGGGTGATAATTTACTAGGGAAATTACTTACTGATATTTTCATAGCGCCTGAGAGGTAAAATCTCGGGCGTTATTTCATACGACTCCCTACAGTGGGGGCGGAACAACCTACGAGGAACTCTATGAAAGTTCTAGTCGCTGTAAAGCGAGTGATTGACTATAACGTCAAGGCTCGGGTAAAAAGTGATCAAACCGGTGTGGATCTGGCTAACGTCAAGATGGCGATGAACCCCTTTTGCGAAATCGCCGTAGAAGAAGCGGTGCGCCTGAAAGAGCAGGGCGTAGCGGATGAGATAGTGGTAATTTCTATCGGTCCCAAGGCTGCCCAGGAGCAGATTCGCACTGCGCTGGCGCTGGGTGCCGACCGTGGCATCCATATCGAGACCGAGGCGGAACTAGAGTCTCTGGCGGTTGCGAAGTTACTGGCCAAGGTTGTCGCTGAAGAGCAGCCCGGGCTGGTGATTCTGGGCAAGCAGGCGATCGATTCTGATAATAATCAAACCGGCCAGATGCTGGCTGCCTTGGCGGACATGCCCCAGGCTACTTTTGCTTCAGCGGTGAATGTGGCGGATGGCAAGGTTGCCGTGACGCGTGAGGTCGACGGCGGTTTGCAGACTATCTCTTTGACCCTGCCTGCAGTCGTGACCACGGATCTGCGTTTGAATGAGCCACGCTATGCGTCGCTGCCGAACATCATGAAAGCTAAGCGCAAGCCGCTGGAAAGCAAGACGCCGGCCGATTATGGCGTTGATACCACGCCACGCTTGAAAGTTCTCAAGGTCGAGTCGCCAGCTGTGCGTAAGGCTGGGATCATCGTAGCCAGCGTCGACGAGCTGCTCGAAAAATTGAAGAATGAAGCGAAGGTGATCTGAGATGAGTATTCTGGTTATTGCAGAACATGATAACGCGACCCTGAAAGCCGCGACCCTCAATACCGTTGCAGCGGCGCAGGCTATTGGTGGAGATATTCACCTGTTGGTCGCCGGTGAGAATTGTGCCTCGGCGGCAGAGCAGGCGGCTCGTGTTAGCGGTGTCAGTAACGTATTTGTTGCCGATAATGCGGCTTACGGGCATCTGCTGGCCGAGAACCTGGCCGGGCTGATAACGGAACTGGGTGCGGGTTACAGCCATATTCTGGCGCCCTCCACCACCAACGGCAAGAACGTGCTACCACGGGTAGCGGCCAAGCTGGATGTAGTGCAGATCTCCGACATCATCAGTGTCGAGAGTGCCGATACGTTCAAGCGTCCGATCTATGCCGGTAATGCCATTGCCACGGTGCAGTCCAGCGATGCGATTAAAGTGATTACGGTTCGGACCACCGGGTTTGATCCGGTTGCTACTGAGGGCAGTGCCAGCATTGAAGCGATTGCAGCCGTTCATGACGCTGGCACATCGGCTTTCGTCAAAGACGAACTGGCGGTTTCGGATCGCCCCGAACTGACCGCAGCCAAGGTGATCATCTCCGGTGGCCGTGGTATGGGTAATGGCGAAAACTTCGGGCTACTGGAAAAAGTGGCGGATAAGCTGGGTGCTGCGGTGGGCGCATCGCGCGCTGCCGTTGACGCAGGTTTTGTCCCTAACGATATGCAGGTTGGTCAGACCGGAAAGATCGTCGCTCCCGACTTATATATTGCGGTGGGTATCTCCGGCGCTATTCAGCATCTGGCTGGCATGAAGGACTCTAAGGTTATCGTCGCAATCAACAAAGACGAAGAGGCACCGATCTTTCAGGTCGCCGATTACGGTCTGGTTGCCGATCTGTTTGATGCCGTACCCGAGCTAGATTCCAAGCTGTAATCGATGCTTTAGGCTGTCATCAAAAGCCCGGGTAACCGGGCTTTTGTGTATCTGAACCAAGGCTTTTTTGCTACCGCTAGTTAACCTTCATGTCCCGCTAGTACGGCTTTGAGTGCCGTGATCCGATGCGCCTGGTTGACCAGGTCGGCCAGACTTGCCGCATCCATTTTTGCCATCACCCGGGCACGGTGGACCTCGACGGTTTTTGGACTGATCTTGAGTGATTCAGCGACCACCTTGTTAGCCAGTCCGGACACCACCAGTTGCATCACCTGTTTTTCCCGTTTGCTGAGCGTGTTCCAGCGTTCGCCAAGCTGGTTTTGGCGTTTCTGATCTTGGTGCCACTGCGTAGCATAAACCATCGCTTTGTCGATCTGCTCAAGCAGTACCTGGTCGTCAAATGGTTTTTCGATGAAATTCAAGGCCCCGTTTTTGATCGCGCTCACCGCCACCGGGATGTCACCATGACCGGTCAGAATCAGGGTAGGGATTTTAATCTCCCGGCGGATCAGCTCCTGCTGCAGGCCCAGGCCGCTGATGCCGGGCATGCGGATGTCCAGTAACAGGCAACCAGGGGCGCCGCTGTAGTTCTCAAGAAAGGCTTCTCCGGAGGCAAAGGTAAGGATGTTGAAGGGGGTGGATTCGAGTAGCCAGGACAGGGAATCGCGAAAAGCATCATCGTCGTCGACGATAAATACGCTCAGGGGAGTGCTCGGTTTGCTCATAACGGGGTGCCTTGCCGAGGTATGTTTATGGTGAACGTGCTGCCGCTGCTGCCATCAGATTCGGCCCGCAAACTGCCGCCGTGGGCTTCAATGATGGTACGCGAAATCGATAGTCCCATCCCCAGACCGGACTCTTTAGAGGTGGAAAAAGGCTCGAAAAGGTTATTCATCTGACTCTGAGTAATCCCGCTGGCGCAGTCGCTGATACGCACCTGTAAATCTAGTGGCGTCTGCAAAGTCGTTATTGTAATCAATTTATCCGCTTGGTTGGGAGTGCTGCTATAAGCCTCGATGCTGTTTCTGATCAGGTTCAGCACCACTTGTTCGATCTGTACCTTGTCGGCGAGGAGGATGGGCTCGCTAGCATCCAGGCGGAACAGGAATTGAATGCCTGCATTACGCGCTTCCTGTTCCATAAACTGCGCGATCTCTACGCACACACTGTTGATCGAGAAATCCATCCGCTGGTACTCGGTTTTTTTCACGAAACTACGCAGCCTGCGGATAATGTCGGCGGCGCGGTGGGCCTGGCGTGAGATCAGCTGCAATGCCTTGGTAACGCCCCCCAGATCGCTGATGCCGCCCTCCTCAATGCGTCGCAGGGTGCCCTGGCTGTAGTTAAGTATCGCCCCCAGGGGTTGATTGATCTCGTGAGCCAGCCCCGAGGCCATCTCTCCCAGCGACATCAAGCGGGAGATATGTGCCATCTCCAGTTGATATTGCATCGCCTCGGCTTCTGCCTTGCGCTGTTCGGTGATGTCGCGGCCGATGATGGTGAAATAGGTCAGCTTACCCTCGTCGTCACGGTGGACGATGATCTGCTGCACGATCGCCATCCGCTGCTGTATCGATTCGGGTTCCAGCGCCAGTTCGCCGCGCCAGTCGCCGGTTTTTAATACCAGGGGTAAGATATCGCGCTGAAACAGGGCGTAGTTGTGCTTGGATAACAGCTCATCAAGATGCAGGGTTGGAAAGCGCGCCTTGTCGATATTGAGGGCTCTGATCGCCGATTCGTTGAGGTAGTTCACCTGGTAGTTGGCATTGCAGAACAGCACCAGGTCCGAGCTGGCCTCAACCACGCGTGCCAGCCGGGCCAGGTTATCGTCGGCTTGTACACGCTCGGAGACGTCCCTTGAAACGCAGATGATCTCTTCTAATTTACCGGTTTCAGGGTCACGAATAGTGCGGCTGGTCGTTTCCAGCCAGATGTAATCACCATTTTTATGCCGCAGCCGGTAGGTGCTGGTATAGACGCCTTCGCTGTAGGTTACATTGCTGGTGCCATTCTTCCACGAACCCACATCGTCAGGGTGGAACAGTTCGTTGGCGGAGCGGCCGATGATCTCGTCACTGCGGTAACCGAGGATCTTTTCTACCGCCGGATTAACATCGATGAATATCAGGTTGCCAGGTTTGTGGCGCGAGATAAAATCAGGTGATTTTTCGGCCAGCTGGCGATAGCGATCGAGTGGCTGGTATGTATCTTTATCTGACATCGGTTTCGGTCCGCGGTCTGTGAGTGCTCTTTATACTCGGTGTTATCGCTATTGTCAGTGCCTGGCGAGTCCGATAGGCTGATGCACCCCGAGTGCAGAGTCTCACAAACAGCTGGATCAGGGGTGGGTGAAGGCGGATATCGAACAGCCCGCCGAGCCGCAAAAAAAAATCGCTATACATAGTAGCGGGACGCAAAAAAGCGGTCTAACGTCTAATATTAGAAGTATGCGTTTATTAACAGAGGGAAGGGTTATGCGCCGTTTAGTTGCTATGTTTAGTTTGTTATTGTTTGTTTCGGGTTGCCAGCCGTTTTCGGTCAATACCCAGGCAGACCCGTATGCGGATTTTTCCCGCTATCAGCGCTTTGACTGGTTGCAGGAGAAAAATGATAAGACTATTGATAGGACGCTGCTGGAGCAGCAGCTTAAATTTTCACTTGAGCGAGAACTGCAAAGTAAAGGGGTCGTTCGGGATCCGCAACAAGCGGATTTCCTGATCAGTTTTTATGCCACCCAGGAGCAGAAATCGGCCGAACGTACGATTGAGAACGTCCATTATTGGGGGGGGCGAAGCCGTTTTCCGCTGTTCGATAACCGCCTTCCTTTGGACACAGCGGTAGATAGGAGGCGCTTTCCGCTCGAGCTGCGTGACAACGTAACCCGCAGTTCTGAAACTGTCACTGTGGATTATAAGAAGGGATCGCTGGTGATTGATTTTGTAGATGCAAAGACGCAGCAACTGATCTGGCAGGCAACAGTGCAGGGCGTTGTCGATGAGAAGGACCCGGTAGGTCAGTTGGATAAGGCGGTACTCAAAGCGCTGGCGCAGTTTCCACCTCAACCCTAATCAACACTCATTCAGCAACAGTCATGAACCTGTGGTGGATCTGAGTACGGTTCAGATCTGCCCGGCGCACGCGTTTTACGTTCATAAAAAGACTCTCGTCTCTCGCCTGACGCCTGTCGCCTATCTCTGGCATAATGACCGACGTGTTAAATCATGCTACTCAGGTACGACTATGGCGGTAACTCAGGCGATTGTGCATTACATCAACAAGGGTGAAGGCGAGCCGGTGCAGTTGTCACCCAGGCTGACGTTGCTGCCGATTACCCCTTCGGTTGAGACCCTGATCGGCAAACTCAGCGCCAGTTATAACAACCGCTCTGGTAAAATTTACGGTGGCTTCGAAGCGGACCAGGACAGCTATCCGTTTAGCCGCTGGTTAAAGGCTTGTGTCCGCGATGAGGTCGATTTTGCTCAACTCAGCCGTCAGCTGGCGGAGCGCTTCAAGGCCGAACTGGATCAACAGGAGGAGGCCGTCGATGGTTATCTGTTGGTGGCCAAAATGCAGGTCCTGGATGCCGAGCAGCTGTTGATCCTGTTGTTGAGCAGCAGCCCTGCGCTGGTTATCGATGAACAGCTGGAGTTGAGCGATTCGCAGCATCTGGATGTCGGCAAGGTGCAGCTGGGTGCGCGTATCGAATTGGATATGTGGCAGCGTGATGGCACCGAGCAATATATGTCACTGGTGCGTTCCCGGACTGGAAAGGGGATCAACAGCGCCTTCCGTAATTGCCTCGGTGCGACCGAGGAGATGGATTCCAAAGAGCAGACCCAGACCCTGTTAAAGGTGTTTAACAACTATTGCGATACCCAGAAACTGCCGGTCAAAGAGGCGTCGGATACCAAGCAGCGCGCCTACGAATATTGTCAGGAGCGGGTCGATAGCGGAGAGCAGGTCCAGATAAAACAGCTCTCCGGTGTCATCGATACCGCGGATCCGGACAAGTTTTACAACTATGTTGGCGAGCAGACTAGCGAGCAGGGCACCGCGCTGGCCGGTGAAATTCACGCCGACAAGCGCGGCCTGCAGCGTTTTGTCCGCTACAGTGGATCCATGAAAGGGTTGAGTCTGAGTTTTTCAGAAGCACTGCTTGGCGAGCAGGTACTGTACGATGCCGCCAGCGACACGTTGACGTTACGTGGCCTGCCGCCAACCCTGCGCAAGCAGTTGGCGCGCAATAGCGGGGAGGACTGATCCGCCCCTGAGGCCGTTAACCGAGGTGTGAGTCGTTAACCGGGGTTTAGGGGCGTTTAGGCGTACGCCATAGCCAGAAAAGCGATGTCGCAGTTCGCTGTTGTGGAAAATATGAGGCGGACGCATGCCGCACCGATGTTGAAATGAATTCCGACCAACAGTAGCGTACCCGGTACCTGTAGGTCGGGTTTCAACCCGACCATGCATCCTTGTCGTGCTGCCCGGATCGGCTCCTGCCTCACCCTTAACGGGCCTATTTCAGGATGACTTTCATCGGTAGAGAAGGGTAATTGGGCGCTATCCTGATACTCTGGTGGCCTTCGGCCAGTATCAGGCGTTGTTAAGTATTCTCAGCGATCCGCCTGCAACAGCTAACGCTTTCATAGCCAAAAAAAGCCGCTTGGGGTCGCCCAAGCGGCTTCGTACCTATCCGCGCAGAGGCCTAACGACCGGTGGGGGTGAACTGTTGTTGCAGCCAGGCTGCGATATCTTCTGCTTCCTGCGGGCTGAGCGGGATATAGGGCATCAGCGCATCAGGGATAGTTTCTTTATTGCGAAGATAGGCGAGTGCGTTTAGGCGCTTGGGGCGGTTAGGTGTGGCGGTTTTAAGTATCAGCGCTCCCGAGGCTCTCTGGACCCGCGGAAAGAGCCAGCGACCCTGTTCAAACACCCCTTCTCCCTGTTCACCATGACAGGTCACGCATTTTCGCTCCTTATACAAGTTGGCTCCGAGGATAGGATCGCCGTTAGCCGGACGCGCCTGGCTGGGCGGTACTGCAGCAGCGCCCTGAGTGAAGATTCGGTCGTGCTCAGCATCGCCGGTGTCGAGCAGGCGCTTGAACTCCAATGTCCACAGATTAGTTTTTGGATCAAAGTGGCTGGCGACTTCAACATCTGCTCTACTGCCGCTGGCGGGCCTGTTCACGGTATAGGGCACGCTGGTTCCAAGCGTAAACTGCATCCCGGGCTTAATAGCCAAGAGATCGTTTTCGGTAAGTTTCTCGGTGGTGTGGCTGAATTTGGCATACAGGCCTTGTTCATAGTCGGACTGGCTGATGTACGCCGGCCCATGGCTAGCCTGATTAGTGCTAAGTTTTAGTTTTTTAAGATCATTAGCGATATCCGCTGCAGCACCTGAATCCCCCTTGCGGCCGCTGTCAGAACCCTGGGTGTAGATCAGATACGCGTCTTTCAGGGTGCGGCTGGGGGCGCTCCGGGTCGACGTCCAGTGCCAAATATCGGCCAGATCTCCCTCAAGGTTGGTATGCATCGACACCACATCTTCGCCGATCAGGTGTTGCTCGGGATCGCCCGAATTCGCCAGGTTAGTGTGGCAGTAGCCTGCACAGCCAAGTCCCTGATCACGAAAGTTGTTTTGCCGGTCTACGATCGGGAACATAAAGAACACCCGGTCTTCACTTTCCCTGCCAGCAAGTGGCTCGTTGCTGTTGATAGCTTGGGTGGCGGGGGCAGTGGGGGTGGGCCGGGCGTGTGTCTGCTTGATCCAGTTGGCGCCGTCATAAATCCAGCGGTTGCGATTTGTCGATGGGTCCAGGTTAGCGTCCAAAAAACGGATCGCAAAATACAGGTGCTTGCTGTCGTGCGCTGACGCTAATTCAATCTGGGTGGGTACGGTATCGTAAAATTCGCTAAGCGGGTAGTTATTCATCACCCGTCCGGAGATCTTGGAAAACTGTTCAGGGCGCCAGTCGGAGAGTTCAGCATCCAGCTGGATGCTGTTATCGGCGACTTTGGGTGAGACCACGTGCTGGTTACTCACCAAACGGCTGTCGAGGGTCGCCTGGAAGTCGAGATAGAGTAGATTTTCACCGGCATGGTTATGCGAGTTTTCGGTCACGGCGACAGAAAAATAGGTGTTAACCGGGGTGCTTGCAACCGCCATAGCAGGCGTCGCCAAGCAGCCGATCATAAGTCCTTTGAGTCTCATCAGTGTACCTCCGTATTATCGCACTATGAGTAGGGGTAAATATTAGCATAGCCGCGCCGGAGGTTGATTGAAGCTGAGTTTAAATCCGTCTGGATTGGAGATTACAGACTAGGATTCAATCAAAGAAGCGTCGGGCTGGGTTTTAGTGAAGATCGTACTCACTCGTTTCACCGGACCGTCATTAAGAGTGGATTGGCGAACCAAGGAGATAAGTCCAGCGTGTTCTCTGTCAGCGCGAGCTTGTGCAGGACCCTACAAGCGGACTGACGAAAGCAAGTGACCGTCCGATAACCAGAGGCGAAAGAGACGG
The DNA here is from genome assembly GCA_036964625.1 of Motiliproteus sp. GTDB lineage: Bacteria > Pseudomonadota > Gammaproteobacteria > Pseudomonadales > Balneatricaceae > Motiliproteus. The sequence continues at coordinate 2,544 of JBALTG010000055.1, read as the reverse complement.
GTTAGCAGGCTCTTTAAGTATCAACCCGCAGAGTTGTGCATAATTGTGCTAGGTTAAGTGGCAGAAGAGCGGTGCTACTGCCGCTAGACAGAATCCCATTTACCGAGCGAAGGAAGTAACTGCATGAGCCTTTTTGTTTTTGATGACTCATTAAAGTTAGGGATAAAGGCGCTCGACGAGCAGCATAGTCGCTTCATCGGCTACATCAACGATACCTGGGATGCCCTGGATCAGGGTAAACCACAGGATGAGTTTCTTTATATTCTAAACCGGTTGCTCGACTACGCGATGGAGCACCTCAGCGCCGAAGAAGCGCTGATGCAAGAGCACGACTATCCGGACTACGCCGCGCATAAAGCACTGCATAATGAGACTGCTGCCGATCTGTTTGAGTTTGATTTGCGACTGTTGGCGGGAGATCCTGAAGAGTCACGCGCGTTTTTACAGTTCCTGACCGATTGGTTGAACAATCACATCCGCGTCACCGACAGAGCGCTGGCGGCATTTCTTAAACATAAAGGTGTCAGCTAGGAGCAGCGCAGCAGTTATTCATTCGCAGGATTGATAGAGGTCCCATGAACAGCAGCTCAGTACAACGTAGGCACCGTCACCCTGCCGAACCGATTAATGCCGGCCCCCGTCTCGGCAGGTTGTTGCGGTGATCGGCCCCGGCTTACGTCTAGGCTTAATACTCAGTGCCTTACTGAGCGTCGGTTCGCTTTATGGCGCAGAGATCAGTACCCAACAAATCCCGGTTGTGCGTTTTATTACGCAGAATTTTCAGCCCTTTAGCTACATCGAGCAGGGGCAGGTCGCGGGGCCGGTGCGGGCATTGATCGACAGCGTGTGTCAGGCACTGGGGCAGCGCTGCGAGCATCAGTTACTCCCCTGGGAGCGCGGTCAGAGACTGGTCGGCCTGGGTGAAGCGGAGGCACTGTATGTGATCGGCTGGAATCTGGAGCGCAGTCGCAGGCTGCGCTTTAGTCGCACCCTGTTCTCGACCGAATATGGTTTTTTTGTGCAGGGGGATGATCCTCTGCATCAGCTCAGCAGCGAAGCGTTGACGGGGTACCAGGTTGCGGCGCTGAAGGCCTCCAATACATTGAGCAGCCTGCGCGCTCTGCAGCAACAGGGGCATCAGTTTGAAATTATTGAAGTGATCGACAGTGAAAGCGCGTTTCGGTTGCTGTCGGTGGGGCGTGTCACTGCCGTCTACTCCAACCTCGAGGTGGGCCAGGCGATTATCCGTCAGTTACAACTACCGGAACTTAATTATGCGCTGCGACACCGCCAGCTGGAGTACTTCGTGGGTTTTAATCCAGAGCGGGTCTCCCAGGCGTGGGTGGATGCCTTCAATAATCAGCTGCAGCGGTTGCAGCAGCAGGGAGAGGCGCAGAAAATATTCAAGCGTTACGGACTGCAATAGCGCCTATCTGTTCGCCATAGCCCCAGGCTACTAATATCAGCTGGCAGTCGTCGTCTAATGCGATTACGGGCCCAGAGTTGCAGTCTGTAATGGAGATCCGTTATGTCCCATAGGGTGATGCCTGATCGATCAAGGCCAAGTCGATCAGAGCTGCGAATCCTGCTGTTACAGATTCGTGAAGAAGCCGCCACGCGGCGTGAAGAGCTGCACAGCTTTGCCGGGTTTAGTGATCTGGCCGTGAGTCAGTTCCGGGTGTTAAACCTGTTTGATACCCCCGCGTTCGGGGTTGATGTCGTGCAGGGGGTTGATGCGCTGTACGTCGGCGGTTCCAGTGAGGCCAGCGTCATGGAGCCCGAGCACTATCCTTTTGTTCTCCCGGCACAGGCGTTACTTCGCCACTGTATCGCGATCCGCCTGCCGGTCTTCGCCTCCTGTTTCGGGCATCAACTGGCGGCCAAAGCGCTCGGCGTTGAGATTGTCCACGATGCGCAGCAATTCGAGATGGGCACGTTACCGATCTCGCTGACAGCGGCTGCGCGCCAGGATCCACTGTACCGAGATACCCCGGACGGCTTTATGGCTGTATCTGTGCACCGTGAGCGCGCCCTGGCGACGCCCCAGGGCTGCACCGCGCTAGCCTATACCGACGCCTGCAATCACGCCTTTAAGGTCGACTCTGCACCGTTCTGGACTACCCAGTTCCACCCGGAGGTGTCAATGTCCATACTCAAAAAACGCCTCACTATTTTTAAAGACAAATACACAGACGGCGACGATCACCTGCAGCAAGTACTTGATAACGCGGTTGAAACGCCTGAGTCGAATGCGTTGTTGAGAAAGTTTGTCGATAGGGTGCTGATTGGGGGTGAGGGGCGGGATTAGTGGCTAAGGAGACTTTGATTAAGTCTATTTTTTCTCAAAACTCAGCGTATAGCCCATTGAAGTATATAGGCGATTTTTTCAGCTTGGGACTTAATCAGACCTTCCCTAAATATACGGAGTACGACAACCGCACATCGCGTGCTGAGGGGCTAGCAAGCTACTATAAATAAGCTAATTGCTCATATGATAATTGAGACAGTACACTTTATTCCCGATAATTTAGGCTGCTACGCAAT
>JBALTG010000054.1:0-28860 GCA_036964625.1 Motiliproteus sp. | reverse complement strand
TGGTGGTGAGGGGTGGATTCGAACCACCGAAGCTTGCGCGTCAGATTTACAGTCTGATCCCTTTGGCCACTCGGGAACCTCACCAGCAAGGTTGCGCATCTTAGGTAAAATTGATGGCCCTGTAAAGTCTTAAAACAGAGCCTGGTGTTAACTCAATCGGCAGGCCTGGGTATTGGGGGTTATGCCTGGGGTTTGGGTGTGTCACCCTGCCGGTAAAAAGTCGATATGGTATTGGCCTTTCCAGGGTTCCACCGTCTTGTCTTCGAATTCGAGCCCCAGTAAGCGGACACAGAGGGAGCGCTCAAGTTTAGGATTGTCGAGTTCGCTGGAAGCAATGGTGCAATCTGAAACGGTGCCTTCTGGCGCGATTTTAAATTGGAATACGACTCGCCCCTGTAGTCCCAGTTGTGCGCGCAGGGCGCGTCTGTAGCTGGTATAGAAGCCAGATTTTTTGCGATCAAAGGCGAGGTTGATCTCTTCGCGGCTGCGTTGCTTGATCTGTTTTGGCTTGTTGGCGCGGGCTACCAGCGCCGCGACTTCATCAGGCACCTCGATGCGCGTCGTTGTGCGTCCCACCAAGGGCGCGCTACTTGCCTTGGCAATCGCCGTGGTTTGAATGCCACCGCTGCCACCCAGTGCTCTGCGTCCAATCAGGTTGTTGTCGCTGCGTTTTGAGCTGCCTGCTTTGGCGTTGCGTAGCTGGTTGTTGCCCATCTGATTAAGTTCTGGTAGTTGTTGCATCGCCTTGAGCTGGTTTTGTAGCGCCATGATGCCACTTTTTTGAGCTTTATCACGCGCTTGTTTGAGCTGCTCTGCCGTTGGTTTGTTCGACTTGGGCTTGGGCTTGGGCTTGGGCTTGGGCTTAGGCTTAGGCTTAGGCTTAGGCTTGGGTTCGGGCTTGGGCTTGGGCTTGGGCTTCTGCTTTTCGGGCTCCGGCTTGGGTTCGGGTTTAGGTTTTTCGGGCTCGGGTTCGGGCTTTTCGGGCTCGGGCTTGGGTTTCTTAGGCTCTGGCTTGGCCTCGAGTTTTCTCTCCAGCATCAGTTTAGCGATACGCTCGGGAACCTTTTCCAGTTGCTCACGTTTTATCTCGGGCGGATCGATGACAAAGTTAATCAGTAAAAACAGGCTTAGAAACAGGCCCAGGCTGATGGCGATCAGCTTGCGTTGCCGTGCTACTTGCTCGGGTTCGCTGGTCCAGGGTAGTGGGTTAGGTGTGTAGTGTTGCAGATCAACAGGCCGCATTAATCTGCATCCTGGGCGCGACCAATGACCGCAAGAGACAGTTGGCCGTAGTCGGCTTCAGCTGCGCTGAGCATGATTTTCTTCAATAGTTTAAACGGCACCTCACGATCGGCCATCAGCGTCGCGGCCCTAATGGGCGCAGGCTCAGATGGGTCCGTTGGTGTCGGCATCGGGTGGCGTTCGGCTTGATAGCGTAGCTCTTTAACCAGTGCTGGAATCAGCTCTTGATCGCCGTTGATCAGGGCGTCGGTGAGTTCGGCGATCACTTGATCCTGTACTACAATGTCGGTTCCACTGACCTGGATGACCAAGGTTTCCTCTACCGGTTTTTCAACTTTGGCTTCAGGTAAGCGCAAGCCCGCATTGCTGGGTTGCTGCACGCTGGATGAGTTAACTAGCAGGAAAAATACCAGGATGGTGAATATGTCCATCAAGGAAACGAGGTTTAGCGAAGGTGTTTTTTTTACCTGCTTACGCTGGATCCGGCGCCCGCGCGTGCTGGATTTTTTCATTGCTGAGCGTCCTGCTCGAGAAGCGGCGCGTCGCCCAGTGCAATATCGGGGAACAATTCAACATTGAGGGGTGTGCCGTTTTTGGTTGTTCGGGTCTGACGCACTCTATCCATCACCTCAACAATTAGGTTGTAGGTGATCTCCGGCTCAGAGAGCAGGGTGATTTGAGTCAAATCAGTATTACGGCTTTTGATTGTCAGTAAGGCTTTCTGCAGCTTGGCGAAGTCGTAGCTGCCGTTGCTGGCGGCAAGGCTCAGATAGGGGCCTTTTTTCTGATCGGCAACGACCAGCGACTGAGCGCGAATGATCACTTCTAACTCGGGGCGTTCGTCACGCGCCTGCTGTTCGTCGTCTGCCCCGGTGGTCGGGAGGTACAGGTCTAGGATTGTCAGCTGATTAAATGCGGCGGACAGCAGCAGGAACGGGATCAGTACCACCATTAGATTTAAAAAGGCGGTAATGTTGAGTTCCGGTACTTCGTGCCGGTTGCGCTGGTTGCGTCTGCGACTCATAGCAGGGTGCCGCTCAGGAGCCGGGTTCTAGCGTTACCGGTGTAGGGGTTTCGTCGTCAATCGCCTTGAGCATCGCGTCACCGCCTTTATTAATCTGGATAAGGTTGGTCAGCTTGACCGTGGCCATATCCATGCTGTCGATGATATCGCTGGTTTTGGTGCTGATCATGGCGTGTAGCAACAGCAGCGGTATGGCTGCGATCAGACCGAAGGCGGTGGTGTTCATTGCTACTGAAATACTGCTCGACAGTAGGTTGGCTTTTTCGGCGGGATCGGCATTGGCTACGGCAGAGAACGCCGCGATCAAGCCCAGGATGGTGCCAAGCAGGCCAAGCAGGGTGGCAATGTTGGCAAAAGTGGCCAGATAAGGGGTGCGTCTTTCCAGGCGAGGAATGATCTCCATCAGCCCCTCTTCGAGCATCCGTTCAACATCATCGGCACGGCGCCCTGCCATCAGGTGGGCCAGTGCATAGACCAGCATCTTCGACAGGTGCGCATTGGAGCTGCGAACATATTCCACCGTGCTTTTGATTTTGCCCTGAAGCATCAGTGGCTGGATATGGACCCAGGCGGTACGATTGCGCGAGCGTACCAATCCCAGGTAGATGTACCGCTCGATAGCGATAGCAATACCCAGCGCCAGAGTGACCATGATCGGGTACATAAAAATGCCCCCGTTTTGAATAAAACGAACAATGACGTCGAGCGTATCCATATCTTAAACAACCTTACGAGTCTTAATTTGTCTCGAGGGGAGCAGCAGAGGCAGCTTCCGTTTGCCGAGGTGACCGACCTCTGTTTCTGATTCGGGTTTAGAGATGGCCGCAGCGATCTGAAAAACCGGCGGAAATTATAAGCCATAAAATCACGCGAGAAAAGCGCTTAAGGGCTGCTTTCAGGCTCGGCTGAGGGGCAACTCCACAATTCGACCTGATAATCGGTCATGGGTTGACCCGTGTCGCAGGGGGTCAGCGGGCTCAGGAGCGGCTCTTTCATGATGGGGGTTGCGGGCATTGCGGGCATTTGCTCTTTCCAGGGGGTGATGTAGAGCACTTGGGGTAACTCCTGGTCACCGGTTATGGTCATGCCCTCAGTGGGTTCGATCGCCGCAACCGTGCTGCTGAGGAATACCGTGGTCAACAATCCAAGCCTTGTGAGCACCTTGCGGATCATCAGTTATTCTCCTGGAGCATCCGTAGCTGCAAGTCTTGCAGCCACAGCTTAACCTTTTCGGGCGTCTCGCCCTCTGTTGTTAATTCAAGGTAGCGCTGGTAGTGATCATGGGCATCGTAAAAAAATTGCAGGTAGATATCGTACAGGATAGCGAGGTTGAGGTGGGCATCAGCAAAGTCAGGATCGGATTCCAATGCTCTAGCATAAGCCATTCTTGCCTCGGTGAATTGACCTTGCTGGCGCAGGATCAGGCCGTGAAGCGTATGTGCAGAGGGGTTTCGTGGGTTCAGGCTGAGGCAGCGCTGGAGGCTCTGCAGGGCGCTGTCGGGATCGTTTTGCTGATGCTGAATAAGCGCCAGATTATACCAGGCACCCGCTATTTCAGGATCGTCCGCCAGCAATTCTTGCAGGGCCAGTAGGGCGTGGGAGATTTCTTCCTTGCGCAGGTGGGCGATGGCTTGCTGGTAGCGCAGTATAATCGCGGGGCTAAATTGTCGCGGCTGACCTTGCGCTTGTGGCAGCTCGATCTCGACCGGTTCGGCACGTCTGATCTGAGTGCTGGTGCAGCCGCTGAACAGGCTGAAGAGTACGACAGCAACGGCTAGTCGGATTGGATTACTCAAGGGCATCACTGTACTCCGGTACCCGTTCATCTTTGGCGTAGCGGGCTGGCATCATCTGCCGTAGTTGCACAAGACTGCTTGCAATGCCCGGGGTGTAGATCTCCTGAGAGATCCGGCCGACGTTGATCTCGTGCAAACTGATCGCTTGGTCCTCGAAAGGCAGGGCCTGTTCTTCGAGCAAGATCTCGTATTGCTCCAGCGCCAGTTCGTCGAGTTCATGGGGGCGCTCGGATGACATCAGCGCCTGGGCGAACTCTTGATATAATTGGCCGATCAGCGCAGTGGCTAGGGTGCCTTGGGCCGACAGGCCGAAGTTGCTGGTCTGGGTCAGATAGCGAATACTGGTCTGCATCGATTCACGTTTGCGTGGCAGGCTTTTGTCCAGCGGTAGGTCCAGTGGGCGCGACTGGAATTCTGCCATCGCTTGTTTGCCCAGAATCAGCGCAGCTTCTGAGGCGATAAACAGACTTCGATCGGTGCTGGTCTCTTCCCCTGTGGCGCTGCTGGCTTTTATTTCAGCAGCGACCATCGCCTCAAGCCAGTGTTGCTGGGCTTTGTTATTATCGCCCTTTTTAGCGAGCTGATAAAGTTTCAGGTGGGCCTCCATGGCCGGTTCGTGCGGGTTGGGGAACGCTTCGATAAAGCGTTCGTAGGCCATAATCGCGCGGTTGTGCTTATTCGCCTTTTCCTGCAGAGCTGCCGAGCGCCACAATGCATCACGGCCAAGCGCCGAACTGCCTTCGCGTTCGAAGATGCGTTGCAGCACTTGAGCGGCGGCAGGCCAGTTTTCAGTCTGCTCGTAAGCAACCGCCCGTTTGTCGTCGATCGTGGCCTGAAGCGGATGCCCCGGGTAATCCTGGCTGAAGCGTTGCAAGGCCGCTACAGCCTCCGGCCAGCGTTTGAGTTTTAGCAGTATCGTGGCTGCGTCAAAGTCAGCCTGGGGCAAGATATGGGCACCCGGTACGACCCGGCCCAGGCGCTGGTAATGCTCCAGGGCGATAATCGGCGATCCGTCTCGTTGTGCTTGCTCGCCCTGTTGATAGATCGACTCAGCGAGGCGTCGTACCAGTGCTTTGCGTTCAGTGGCTGTCGTGACCAAGAGGAGTAGTTGTTGGTAAGCCTGCTCTGCATCCAGATACTGCTCTATTTCAAAATATGCGTGGGAGCTGATTCGCCAGAGGCGCTGCTGTATCGCGTCGTCCAGCGTGGTGTTGTTCTGTTGTAGGGCGCTGACTGTGGCTATCGCTTGCCGGTACTCATTTTGAATAAACAAGTCCTCGGCTAGCTTAACTAAGGTTTTAATGGCGTAGATGGAGTCGGGGAAGGACTCGCTGAACAGTCGACCCTCATCGATTCCCTGTTGCAGCCAGTGATTAGCATCGGCGCTGTTCTTCGCTGCGCTCAGATAGAGACCTTGATAGGCGAGTAGGGCAGCATAGCCTGCCTCTGCGCTTCGGGAGTAGTTGGGGTGTTGATAGGCGACCTGTTTGTAGGTGGCTGCGGCTTCAGGGATCTGGTCTGTTTCAGTCAGTGCCTCGGCTTTCATAAACAGCATATCAGGCATGCGCGGGTCATCGTGGTTGGCTTGCGTGAACTGTTCGTACCAGGTCAGGGCCAGTTTATAGTGATTCAAACGTAGCGCTTGGTTTTCGGGATCCGTCTTGGTCTGCAGGGCTTGGGCCAGGGCATGGTCGCGTTGGGCCAGTTCCGCCAGATAGCCTGCTAGGTGTTTCCATATTCGAGCACGCTGAGCAGGATCTGCTTGCCTCCATGCTTGGGAGCTAACCCCGAAACGCTCGATGAAATATTCCCGTGCTGGCCAGGACTTGCTGGGAAATCCGCCATCAGTGTAAGCCGAAATAACCCGGGATTGCAGTTCAGGTGCATCATTAGAATTGGGAAAGCGCTGGACCATCTCGCTGAAGATTTCTGCGGCATCGGTATAGCGGTGTTTGTATTCAAAGTAGGCCCCCAGGTTCAAGTACACTTGGAACTCGTAGGGCTTAGGCTCCGCTTGACTGAAGTACTGTTGTACCGAACGCGCGCCGTCCATATAGGCGAAGGTCAGTGCGATCACTCTGAGCGTATCGTCCAGCAGTGCCTTGTTGGCCTTCGTGTTTGTCGGCTCATCGGCTAAGGCCACTTGGCCTGGCTGTTGCCAGTGACGCTCGACCAGGATAAAGAAGCTGTCCAGTGCTTCCAGGTACTGGCTCTGTTTAAACGCCGACCATGCCAGCTTATAGCGGGCTTTGTCGATAAACTGTGCGTTGTTGTCGCTGTCGATCAGCTCTTGGTAAGACTCTGCCGCCAGGTCGTAGTCACGGGACCTGAACTCCATCTCGGCGATCCGGAACCGGATCTCGGCTAGCAGCAGCGGGTCGGGTCCGGCGTGAATGAGCTGTTGCAGTGCCGCAAGGCTCAGTTCAGGTTGGCCGTTAAGCTCGTAGCTCTTGGCCAGTTGGTAGTAAATTTGTGCCTTGTTAATCCTTGAGTCGGGACGCTCAAGTAGTTCCAGATATAGGCTGATCGCACTGTCAGGGTTGATGTCGGCGCGTGGTTGCATTGAATCGCCATTGAGAATTTGGTCACTGATCAGTAGTTTAAGGTCCGCCAGGTGGCGCAGTGCCTGATTTTGAACGGAGCTGTTGAGGGCGTTCTCGGTCAGCATTTGAAACGCGCTCAGCGCCAACTCGTAAGGGGGCCTAGTCTCCGCTGGCAGTACGCTGGGCTTGGCTTGGCCTGGTGTGAACAAGCGCTGCTGTTCGGACTGGTCGAACTGATGAGTGCGGGGGGCTACTAACGTTGAGAGCCAGAGCAAATTGTTCTCAAGCTCTGCTAGCATCTGGGTCGGCTCAAATTGCAGAGACTTAGCTAGGGCGGCAATCAGAATATTTTTCTGCTTAACAAGTTTTGCCTGTATGGCAATGGCACGCCGCTCAATCTGGGGGAGCTTGGGCAAATTCTGTTCGGCCCTGATCTCTTCGAGCAGTACCGTCTGGCTGAATTGCTCGGCCGCAAAGCCAGACAGCTCTTGTTTGGCTGCGTTTAAATCAGGCACTTCTCCATTGACAGGTGGTTCCCACCAGCGATGTTTAAAGGGGGTGCCGGTGTGCCAGATCGCTATGCCGTCGAGTAAAATATAGCGCTGTAGCCATGGCTGTGGTTGCCCTACCAGTCCGCTGAGGCGGTTTTCCAGTACCGTTATGGCTGGATCGCCTTGCAGAATAGCGTCAGGCAAGCGGGTACCAATATTGGGGACTGAGGCTCTGAATTGCTGTAGTTGTTTGTTGAGGTGATATCGGCCCTTCTGGAACAGTTGCAGCTCCGGTTGGATGAAAGGGATCTGGCCGCTTAGCTGATTCAACAGAAAGTTATTACGCTCGATCTCGCTGAGTAGTAAGCGTGAATCCTTACTCAGAAATGATTCCAGTTTAGTAACCGGGTCACCGCTCTGGCGCTGCGCTAGCTGCTCCAGGAAATCCTGAGAATTCACATGCTCAACTTGCTTTAGAAAGTCGGCGCGCTGTTGTTGCAGAGGGGGGAGCCACTCGCCAGCAAGCACGGCTGCCTGGGTATGAGCGCCCTGACGTCGCAGCTCTTCGAGCAGCTGAATATTGATTGTACTGAGCTGCTGGGGTGACTGCTGCGATTGCTTGAGGAGCAGGTCCAGACGGCTCTGCTCATCGGCATTGCTGAGATGGATATGGTTTTCTATCTTTACTTTGAGGCTGAACAGAGGGTCTGAAGGGCTAAAGTCTTGCAGTAGGTTCAGGGCTCTAGCGGGTTGTTGGGTCAGGCTGTAAGCGCTCAGCAAGCGTGCCCGATCAACCAGTCCGGCATCTTCCAAAGCAGGATTGTGTTGTAGTTGCGTGGTTAAGGTGATGGCTTGGCTGGTTTGACCGTTGTTGATTAGCGCCAGTGCCTGATTGTATTCAATAAGGGCTGATATTCCCGAATCCTCAGTTTCTTCTAGGGCTGATATTTCTGAATCCTGAGTTTCTTCTAGGGCTGATATTCCCGAATCTACAGCCTCTTCTGCGCTGCGGGCAGGCTGCTGCAGGCGTATTGTCGTGGCCTGCTGTAACAGGGTTGCACTGCCAGAGATTGCCGCGCCGAGTGGTTGTTGCAGCTGGCTGAGGGCGTGCTGAGTGCCCAGCCAGTCTTTGCGTTGATAGGCTTTAATTGCCTGTATCAACCAGAGGCGGTTGAGTTCAAACACAGTCAGGTGCTTTTCTGCCAGGGTTCTTGTGGTTCGATAGTTTCCGACGGCTTCTGAATGACCCAGGATCAGTCCTTTGAGCAGCGGCGTGCTCTGCTGCTTGGCGGTAAGCCAGCTCTCGAAAAACTGTTGGCGTTGGTCCCATTGCAGCAGATGCTGGGCTTCATCCATATCGATATGTTCGGCCTGAGACAGGGGGGCTATCAGGGTTAGGCCGAGGGCAATCGCTATCCGGTAGGGTGTTTTGAGGAAGATTATCAAGGTTATTACCATTCCGTTACTTCAATGTGACGGAATTGATTGTCAAGCTTCAGGAACAGGGGCTTGTCGCCCTTATGAATCACTTTTTCCGCTTCGACAAAACGATTACCCCCTAACGCCAGTCCGTAGATGCGGACCTTGATGACATGTTCACCACTCGGTAGTAAGGTTATAAACATGGGCTGCACGGCGCGGTAATGCGCCAGCAGTTCCACCTTTTCCATCGGGAAATTAAACGTTTCGATCAGCTCGTCGTCAATATAGAATTCGGCGTAATGGAGAAATATACGCGCCCCCTGAACCTGCGAAAACAGCACCATAACCAGGTCATTTACCGGGAACAGAATGGAGTGTTCGGTCAGGTATAGGTCAGTGAGTAGGTTTGATGCCTCGGTCTGCAGGTTGCGGCTCTGTTTTAATAGCAAACTGTTATCTGCCGTAGGTGCGGCGTGGCCAGGCAGGCTCAGTGCGTAACACAGGATGAGGGTGGACAGGGTTAAATTCAGGCGATAATATTTCATTCGCGCTAATATCTCTGCTGGCTAATGTTTATCGCAGCGGCAATGTAACACTTACCTGCGGGCTTTTCCATCGCAGTCGCCAGGCGGCGACAGGTTTGCTGTGCCCGCTTGTAAGTGGTGTGCGGGCTGCTCATAGCGCGGCACCACAGGCGTGACCCGAGGCCCAGGCCCATTGGAAGTTATAGCCTCCGAGCCAGCCGGTCACATCCACCACTTCGCCGATAAAATAGAGCCCGGGCAGGCACTTGGCCTCGAAGGTTTTGGAGGATAGTTCGTCGCTGTCGATGCCGCCCCGGGTGACTTCGGCGGTGCGGTAGCCTTCGGTTGCGTTGGGTTTGATCTGGAAACGGTGGAGGCGCTGTTGCAGCTCGCTTCGGTCCTGTTTGAGGAGTTGGCTTAGCGGCTGTTCGGCGCTGGCAAGCCCTTCGCAGATGCGTTCGGCGAGCCGTTTAGGTAGTGTCTGGCCGAGGGCGTTCTTGAGTGCCTGGTTGGGCCGGAGCAATGTTTGCTGTTCGAGCAGTTCCGCGAGGGGCTGCTCGGGGGAGAAATCGATCCAGATCGGCTCGCCAGGCTGCCAGTAGTTGGAGATCTGCAGCACCGCCGGGCCTGAGAGGCCGCGATGGGTAAACAGCAGGTCGCGTTTGAACGCCGCGCCACAGGCCGCATGGATCTCAACAGGGAGGCTGAGGCCCGATAAGGGGCTGAGTCGCTGTTTGTCTTCGACGTGCAGAGTGAACGGCACCAGTCCTGCCGATGTGGGGGTGATGCGCAGGCCGAATTGCTCGGCGATCCGATAACCGATTGCCGAGGAGAGCTTCGGGATCGACAGGCCACCACTGGCAACCACCAGGGCGTTGGCGCTGAGATGTTGCTGTGGAGTTTTGACCAGAAAGCGGCCATCTGCTGAGCGTTCAACGGCGCTGACCTCTGCCTCCAGGCTTAATTCGACCCCAGCCCAGTCGCACTCTGTAAGCAGCATTTCGACCAGCTGTTTGGCCGAACCGGTGCAGAATAACTGGCCGTGATCGCGTTCCTCGTAGTCGATCCCATGGCGCTCAACGAGCTCGATAAAATCCTGAGGCTGATAGCGGGCCAGGGCGGACTTGACGAAATGCGGGTTGCTGCAGAGGTAATTGCCTGGATCGACCCGCCGATTGGTGAAGTTGCTCCGGCCGCCGCCGCTGATCAGGATCTTTTGTCCGGCTTTACGGGCGCTGTCGAGCACCCGCACTGTTTTGCCGCGATAACCAGCCTGGGCTGCGCACATCAGCCCGGAAGCTCCGGCACCGATGATGATGGCATCGTAATGCTGTTGGCTGGCATTCAAACCGCGGTCCCTCGATCGGAAAAGCCGCGATTATATGTCAGTCAGTGGCAATGGACTAGGGTTTGGTGTTTTTTGGCGCAGAGCTGCCAGGTGCAGATGGGTTGCTCTCGACCGTGGTTTTGTTAGGCGCGGCAACGGGCATGGAATAGTAGCTGCCGGTCTTGGTACTACTGCTGGCGCCGTATATTTTTACTTGGACATACTCGACCCCCTCCGGTGGGCGCTCGCCATAGCTGGGTACACCGTTACTGTCGATCCATTTATAGACATCGGTTGCGGACGCGTTCAGGGGAACACAGAGTGTCAGCATCAGCGAACTTAAAACGGCAATTTTCATGCTAGCATCCTTGGTTGCGGTGGATTGAACAGTGCGCCCTATCACTGTCGCTTAAACGGGTGTCAGTTTCCAGTCAATTAATATCCCTTGTTGCGGTTTTAGACCCTGTGCCAACGTTTAGAAAACGATGGTTTAGAGGGTTTAGTCGATAGTTTAGATGAAAGTTTAGTCGTTGTTGGGCGCGATTTCGCTGCTGTGATCACAGCAGTGCTATTCAGTCTTGTGCTGAAATTCACACAGATCTTCGATCAAACAGGCCCCGCAACGTGGTTTGCGGGCGATGCAGGTGTAGCGTCCGAGCAGAATCAGCCAGTGATGAGCGTCGAGCAGGAACTCGCTGGGGATGAATTTTAAAAGTTTCTTTTCAACCTCAAGCACGTTTTTCCCCGGTGCTATTCGGGTGCGGTTAGCAACCCTGAAAATATGCGTGTCGACAGCCATGGTCGGCTGGCGGAAGGCGGTGTTGAGCACCACGTTGGCGGTCTTGCGACCGACCCCGGGTAATGCCTCGAGCGCTTCGCGGTTGGCTGGGATCTCGCTGCCGTGCAGTTCAACCAGCATCTGGCAGGCTTTGTAGACGTTGGCAGCTTTGGCGTTATACAACCCCAAGGTCTTGATATAGCTCTTGAGGCCGTCGACACCGAGCGCCACGATCGCCTCGGGAGTGTTAGCGACAGGGAACAGCTTGGTGGTGGCTTTGTTCACCCCGACATCGGTGGATTGCGCCGACAGGGTAACCGCTACCAGCAGTTCGAAGGGGGTGCTGTAGTTGAGTTCGGTTTCGGGGTGGGGGTTGTCGTCGCGCAGGCGGGCGAAGATCTGCTGGCGTTTGACTCTATTCATCGCCTTAAGTCCGGGGCTGTGGCTGAATGATCAGCCGGTGACGCGGGCCCGCTGGGTGGCGGACGTTGCGATGAGTACCGGCTTGGCACGCTGTTTGAGGCGCGCATCGATAATGTTTTTGGCAGCGATGATCAGCCCCATGCCGACGAAAGCGCCGGGGGGCAGTACCGCAAACAGAAAACCGGGGTAGTCGTCGATCAGGGTCAGCTTCCAGGCTGCGGCGGCAGGGCCAAACAGCAGTTGCATGTCGGCAAACAGGGTGCCCGAGCCTAGGGCCTCGCGCATGGCGCCGAGCAGAATCAAAACCAGGCTGAAGCCGAGTCCCATCATCAAGCCGTCAAGCATCGCTGGCAGCGGAGGGTTTTTACGCGCGAAGCCATCGGCACGGCCGAGAATGGCGCAGTTGGTTACGATCAGCGGAATGAAAATTCCGAGAATCTCGTAGAGTTCGTAGGTCATCGCCTGCATCAACAGTTCGACGCAGGTGACCAGTGAGGCGATGATCATGACGAATGCCGGCAGCCGAACCGTGCCCGGAACCAGGTTGCGGATCAGCGACACGCAGAGGTTGGCGCCGATCAGTACCAGGGTGGTTGCCAGCCCCAGACCGAGGGCGTTGACCACCGAGCCTGTGACTGCCAGTAACGGGCAGAGTCCCAGCAGTTGCACCAGCGCCGGGTTGTTGTGCCAGAGGCCGTCGAGGCTGATCTTGCGCAGCTGTTGCAAGGATGGGGTGCTGCTGGGTGATGGAGAACCCGTGGTTGAATCAGTCATGATCAGGATCTCCAGGGGTAACGGGGTCTGTGGCGGGTGCAGGGGTGGCTGGCAATGGCTGTGGTAGCTGATGTAAGGAGGGGGTGCTGCGGGGTGATGGAGTGCTCGCGGTTGCATCAGTCATGAGCTGAATCTCCAGTGGCAACGGGGTCTGTGGCGGGTGCAGGAGTGACAGGCAACGGCTGCAGCAGCGCAGCACGGTGCTGACGGAAGGTCAGAATCGCTTGTTTGACGCCATTGACCACCGCCCTGGGGGTGATGGTCGCACCGGTGAATTGATCAAACTGGCCACCGTCCTTCTTAACCGCCCAGCCGGGATCTTTGTCGCCGTTGAGCTGGCTGTCGTTAAAGCTCAATATCCAGTTAGATTTCTTGATATCGACCTTATCGCCCAACCCAGGTGTCTCCTGGTGCCGCAATACCCGCACCCCGGCAACGCTCTCATCGCTGCGGATACCGACGATCAGATCGATGTTGCCACTATAGCCGCCCGTGGCAATCACCGGCAGGATCACGGTATGCACGACACCGTTGCGGCGTGCTCGGTAGAGTTGGACCGGTTCGGTGTAACCCAGGGTTTCGGCCCGGTCGAGGTGGTGGCTGTCATGCAGCAGGTCGTTGTCGTGTAGATCTTGCGGGACGATCTGAAACAGTGCCCGAGCACGCGCTAGTTCGCGATTGGCGGCTATCTGCTCGCGGGTCGCCGACTGGGCCAGCGCAATCGCGCCTGCGGTCAGGACGGCAAAAGCACCCAGGGCCAGCGCGTTGTGCTTTATAGCGCTGTTTATCGTTGCTCCGACGCTGCTCATCGCTTGCTCCCAGTGCCGCGTTGGGCCTGCTTGTGTCCGAAGGTGCGCGGGCGCGTGTAGTGATCCAGGAAGGGCGCGCAGAGATTCAGTAGCAGGATGGCGAAGGCGATCGCGTCCGGATAGTTGCCCCAGGTGCGAATCAGGTACACCAGAATGCCGATGCTGGCACCGAAGATCAGCTTGCCTTTGTTGCTGGTGGCCGCGGTCACCGGATCGGTGGCGATGAAAAAAGCCCCGAGCATGGTGGCCCCCAGCGTCAGGTGAAACAGCGGTGGGGCGAAGTTGCTGGGATCGGCGCCGTAAAACAGGCCCGAAATCAGAAACAGGCTGGCCAGCATCGCAACGGGGATATGCCAGGTGTAGACCTTGCGGATCAACAGATACAGACCACCAGCCAGATAGGCCAAACTGATCCCTTGCCAGGGCTGCAGATTGTTAAGCAGGGCTGATTGTGACCAGAGCTCTTCGGCGGTGACGGCGCCCTTGTGCTTAAAGGTGTCCAGCGGCGTGGCCATGGTCAGCGCGTCGGGCAATTGCAACTGACCGAAGATGATCGCCAAGCTATCAGAAAAACCGGGCAGGCCGGTTTCGCTGAGGGTGAACGGCAGGCTCCAGCGGGTCATCTCGACCGGGAATGAGATCAACAGCAGCGCGTAGGCGATCATCGCCGGGTTGAACGGATTCTGCCCCAGGCCACCGTACAGCTGCTTGGCAATCACGATAGCAAAAAAGATACCGACTGTTGTGACCCACCAGGGGATATACGGAGGCAGTGCCAGCGCCAGTAACAGCGCGGTCAGGATGGCGCTGTAGTCGCGTAGATAAAAGCCCAGCGGGCGGCGTCGCAGTTTGATTACCGCGGCTTCGAACAGCAGCGCCAGGCTGCTGGCGAGTAGCAGGTTGATCAGGGGACCCCAGCCAAAGTAGTAACAGAGTGCCGCCAGACCCGGCAGCGCCGCCAGGATAACCTGAACCATCACCTGACCGGCGTTGCCCGGCTTGTTGGCGTGGGGTGAGCTGATATGCAGAAGCGCCATCGATTAATTCACTGTCTCGGTGCCAGGTGATTGTTGCGCTTCGCTCAGCGCCTGTTCCGCGTTCAGGGCCTTGGCCTTGAGTTTTTCTAAGGCGTTGGCCAGTGATTCGGCCGAAGCCAGGCCTTTGGTTTGGGCATCGGCCAGCGCGGCTTCGGTCTTTTTGATCTGGGTCCGGGCGATCGCCGCTGCGCTCTTAAGGGCTTTAAGGTCGGGGCCGCTGCGTGGGGGTTGGGCGGCTTCGGCGGCGGCGTAGGCCTGGTCTGCAGCTTGTAGTTGCAGGCTCAGCTGGTCGACCTGGTGCTGCAGGGGCTCGCTGTCAGAATCACTCTGCTGAGCCTCGGCTAACGCTTTCTGGGCTTTTTTAAGTTTGGTGCGGGTGATCGATGCGGCGGTCTTCAGCTGCTTGATATCGACCACTTCAGCTGCTGTCAGGGCTGTTTGAGTAGCGCTGTTATCGGCCTGATCAAGGGCGTTCTGTGCAGCTGTGGCCTTGGCCCGCAGGCCCTCCAGGGAGGCGCGTAATTTAGCGGCGCTGGGCACACCCCTGGCTTCGGCATCGGCCAGTGCTTGCTCAGTCTTAGTTACTTTGGTGCGCGCCATCGCTGCAGCGATCTTGAGCTCCGCCAGGGTTGGGGCCGGGGCGGGGTGCTGCTGCTCGGCCTGCGCCAGCGCTTGCTGGTGCTCAGTGGCGTTGCGGCGGGCACTGTCCACCGTGGCCTGTAGTTCGGCCAGGAGACTGGCCGGATCGGAGTCCTGTTCGGTCTGCGCCTGCGCTAAGGCCAGGGCCAGGGCTTTTTCCGCTTTAGCGAGCTTGGTTCGGGCCACCGCCGCGGCGGTTTTGAGTTGTTTTAGTTGTGCCTGAGGATCCGGTGCTGCAGATTTCGACTCGGCCGGATCGGCGACTTTACGCTCCGCCTGGGTACGTGCGGCCACTTCGGCACGGGCTTTGCGTTTATCCGCCTTTTCCTGCACCTCTTGTTCGAGCCGCTGCTGGCGCGCGTCGAAACGGATTTTGGCCTGCTCGGCACTGCGCTTATCAAACTGTTCGCGGCGAATCTCGCCCTTGGCGAAACGGTAGTACTGCACCAGCGGGATGTTACTGGGGCAGACGTAAGCGCAGGCACCGCATTCGATGCAGTCCATCAAATTATGGTTGAGCGCCTTGTCGAACTCTTTGCCCTTGGCAAACCAATACAGTTGTTGCGGCAGCAGTTGCGCCGGGCAGGCCTGCTCGCACTGGCCGCAACGGATGCAGTTTTGTGCCGGCGCTGGCTCGGGAAACTCAGCGGCGCTCGCGGCGATCACGCAGTTGCTGGTCTTGATCACCGGAATCTGATCGCTATTAAGGGTGTAGCCCATCATCGGCCCGCCCATCACCAGACGGTTCAGGCGCGACTCATCTACGCCTGCGTGGACCAGCAGGCTGCTGATCGGGGTGCCGATCAGCACCTCGACGTTGCCCGGCCGCTCCAGCGCATCGCCGGTCAAGGTGGTGATCCGCGAGATCAGTGGCTCGCCGTGCTTGACTGCACGGTAGACCGCCGCCATGGTGCCGACATTCTGCACCACGATACCGATATCGGCCGGGATCTTGCCGAACGGCACTTCGACCCCGGTGAGCAGGTTGATCAGTTGCTTCTCGCCGCCAGACGGATATTTGGTGGGGATCACCACCACCTCGATATCCAGCTCGCTGCTGCGGGCGGCCTGGATCAGCGCCATTGCCGCTTCAGGCTTGTTATCTTCGATGCCGATCAGGCAGTGGGTCGGTTGGATCAGGTGCGCGGCGATCTCGATGCCACCGATAACCATAGCGGCGCGTTCGCGCATCAGGGTATCGTCGGCAGTAATATAGGGTTCGCACTCGACCCCGTTGATGATCAGGGTGTTGACGATGTGATCGTCGGACAGGTGTAGTTTGACGGCGGTGGGGAAGCCCGCTCCGCCCATTCCTGCGATACCCGCATGGCGGATGACGTTAGCCAGTTCGACGTTGTTCAGCGTGCGGAAATCGCTGATTCCCTGATGTTCGATCCACTGCTCCTGACCATCGGGTTGGATATGGATGCAGAGCCCCTCCATGCCTGAGGGGTGGGGTACCGGGTGGCAGCCGATCGCAGTCACGGTGCCGGAGGTCGGGGCGTGCAGATAAACGCTGATGTGGCCGGTGGGTTCGGCGATCACCTGTCCTTTTAAGACCTTATCGCCGACATTGACCAGCGGCGTCGAAGGTGCACCGATATGTTGTTGCAGCGGTAAAATCAGCCTTTTGGGGAGTGGCAGTCGTTGCAGCGGCCGCTGCAGCGATTGGCGCTTATTTTCGGGCGGATGGATGCCGCCGTGGAAACTCCAGATCCGGCTCATGCGCGGTCGCCCTTATTGTCATGGGAAGTGTTGTCATGGGAAGGGTCATTGTTGGAAGGGACGTTATTCGAAGGCTCGTCATGCTTATGCAGTTGCTGCTGGCGTGCCAGGTCACGACCGCGGTCGGTGGCGATCAGCTGTACGCCCGGTTGCGGGCGGGTCCAGGTCCAGGTGGCGAGCGAGGTTCCAATCGGGATCATATCGATGCAATCGACCGGGCAGGGTTCGACGCAGAGATCGCACCCGGTGCACTCTGCGGTGATGACAGTATGCATCTGCTTGGCCGCGCCCAGAATCGCATCGACCGGGCAGGCCTGGATGCACTTGGTACAGCCGATGCATTCATCTTCGCGAATGTAAGCGACCGACTTGACCTGTTCGGCACCGTGTTCGGCATCCAGCGGCAGGGCTTCGACGTCGAGTAGATCGGCCAGCGCATTGATGGTGCTTTCACCGCCGGGAGGGCATTTGTTGATCGCCTCACCGTTGGCGATCGCTTCGGCGTAGGGTCGGCAGCCGGGATAGCTGCACTGGCCGCACTGGGTCTGCGGCAGCAACGCATCGATCTGATCGACAATCGGGTTGCCTTCGACTTTGAAGCGGATCGAGGCGTAACCCAGCAGAGCACCGAAAACCAGGGAAACGGCCAGCAGTACCAATACGGCAATCAGAATCGAATCCATCAGACCTGTACCAAGCCGGTAAAGCCGAGGAATGCCAGCGACATCAGCCCGGCGGTGATCATGCCGATCGCGGCGCCTTTAAAAGGCACGGGGACGTCAGCCACCGCGATCCGTTCGCGCAGCGCCGAGAACAGAATCAGCGCCAGGGCAAAGCCCAGTGCGGCCCCGAAGCCATACACGGCCGATTCGAGAAAGTCGTTCTGTTTTTTAATGTTGAGTAGCGCCACACCCAGAACGGCACAGTTGGTGGTGATCAGCGGCAGAAAGATCCCCAGCATCCGATACAGCAGCGGGCTGGTCTTGTGAACCACCATCTCGGTGAACTGCACCACCACGGCGATCACCAGAATAAAACTGATGGTGCGCAGGTAGGTGATATCCAGCGGCAGCAGCAGATACTGGTACACCAGGTAGCTGCAGATCGAGGAGAGGGTGAGCACAAAGGTGGTGGCGAGCGACATCCCCATGGCGGTTTCCAGCTTGTTGGAAACGCCCATGAAAGGGCACAGGCCTAGAAACTGGACCAGCACAAAGTTGTTCACCAGCACCGTGCTGATCAGAATTAGCAGGTAATCGGTCATCGACCGGGCACTCTCGCTTGGCTATGGCAATAATTAACGAACACCCGCTCGCGGCAAAAAAATGCCGGTAACTGGGCGGCGGCAAAAAAGTCGGCCATTTTAGCCTTAATTGACCGCCCCGTCATACCCCGAAGCCGATTTAAACCGGTTTCGGGGCCCTGTTTATGTATAAGGCCAGGTCAGATCGAACCGCTTTGTTTCAGCTGACTGAGCGCCGCCGCGATGGCATCCTCCGGGTTCTCGCTATCAACGCGCAGGCAGTGCTGGGCAGTGCTGGGGGCGTCAGACACTACGCATAAGCAGATCAAACCGGCGTTAAGTATCAGTTCGGCCACCGCATCGAGGCTCCGTAGCGCCTGTTCACCGCCGTCGTCATCACCCAGGTCCTGGTTGATCGTCAGTTGCAACTGCGCATCGCTAATGACGGTGACGGCCCGGCCCAGATCGAACAGCTGTTTCTCTACGGCGTGAGCCACTGCGGTGCGTTGGTCGTGATTGGCGCCGCAGATGTAAAGTTTGGCGGGTTGTTGGCCAAAACGGCGGGCACGGTCCAGGGGTGAGACCAGCGCTTTGTCGCTCAGGGTAACGTCGTCACTGTGCTGGACCGCGTCATGACCGAGGGTCTGGGTGATCATGCCCGCACCCAGGGTCAGGTTGCTGAGCCGGTCGACGATGATAAAACAACCGGTGTCTGCGTGGGTGGCATAATCGTCACCGATTACGGGTCGGTCCAGGCTGAATTCGCACAGTCCAATCTCGTTCAGTGCCAGTTCGCTGCCGGGCAGGTGCGCCAACGTATTGACATCGATCTTGTGGCGCAGGCTGGAGACATGGCCGGTGACCGAGGTTGTGCCGATCTTGATCAGGTACTCCTTGCCCGGCAGCAGCGCGGTCTCGTGCATCCAGACCAGATGGGCGTTAAAGCGGTCGGTGGCGACCGGTTCTTGACCCGCATGGACGATCATATCGCCGCGGCTGATATCGATCTCATCCTCCAGAGTCAGGGTGACCGACATCGGTGCAAAGGCCTGAGGCAAGTCGCCATCGAAGGTAACGATCGACTTGACCTTGGAGCGCTTGCCCGAGGGCAGTACCGTGATCTCATCACCCGGCTTGACCACGCCCGAGGCCAGGGTGCCGCAGTATCCGCGGAAGTTCAGGTTGGGACGGTTAACGTACTGGACCGGAAAGCGCAGGTCGTCGAAATTACGGTCCGAGTCGATCTGTACCGTCTCCAGGGTCTCCATCAGCGGCAAGCCCGTATACCAGGGCATGGACTCCGAGGGGTTGACGACGTTATCGCCCTTGAGGGCCGACAGCGGCACGAACTGCACGTCGGGCATGTTCAGGCCCTCGGCGAAGTCGAGGAAGTCGGCCTTGATGTCGTTGTAAGTCTGCTCGGAATAATCCACCAGGTCCATCTTGTTGATGGCGATGATGGTGTGCTTGATCCCCAGCAAGGAGGTGATAAAACTGTGACGCCGGGTCTGGGTCTGCACCCCGTGGCGGGCGTCGATCAGGATGATCGCCAGATCACAGGTCGAGGCCCCGGTGGCCATGTTACGGGTGTACTGCTCGTGGCCGGGGGTGTCGGCGATGATGAATTTGCGTCGCGCTGTGGAAAAGTAGCGGTAGGCCACATCGATGGTGATCCCCTGCTCGCGCTCGGCCTGCAGGCCATCGACCAGCAGCGCCAGATCGATCTCCTCGCCGGTGGTGCCGGATTTAACGCTGTCCGATTTGATCGCCTCCAGTTGATCTTCATAGATCATCTTGGAGTCGTGCAGCAGGCGCCCGATCAGGGTGCTCTTGCCGTCATCAACGTTGCCGCAGGTCAGTAACCGCAGCAGTTCTTTGTTCTCGTGTTGCGCCAGATAGGCGTGGATGTCGCTGCTGATCAGTTCGTCATGGTGGCTCATGGTGTCACTCGTCTCGAATTCTGTTGTCTGTTAGCCAAAATCATCAAAGTAGCAATGAAGCAAAAGTTTTTGCAGAGCTTGGATCCGCGCGTCAGAGTTAGGCAAACATGTTTAACGACGCTATGGCGTGATTAGACCGCTCTGCGGTAACTTTTTAGAAGTAGCCTTCTTTTTTCTTCTGCTCCATCGATCCCGCGCCGTCGTGGTCGATCGCCCGGCCCTGGCGTTCGGAGGTGGTGGTCAGCAACATCTCCTGAATGATTTCGGGCAGGGTCGCGGCATCCGATTCGACCGCGCCGGTCAGCGGGTAGCAGCCCAGCGTGCGGAAACGGACGTTTTTGAGCATCGGTTGCTCACCGGGCTTAAGCGGCAGACGATCATCGTCGACCATGATCAGCAGGCCATCACGCTCAACGACCGGGCGCTTGGCCGATAGGTACAGCGGCACGATCGGGATGCTTTCGAGGTGGATATACTGCCAGATGTCCAGCTCGGTCCAGTTCGAGAGTGGGAATACGCGGATGCTTTCGCCCTTGTCGATCCGGGCGTTGAACAGGCTCCACAGCTCCGGACGCTGGCTCTTGGGATCCCAGCGATGGTTCTTGTCGCGGAAGGAGAAGATCCGCTCCTTGGCGCGGGATTTCTCTTCGTCGCGGCGGGCACCGCCGAAGGCTGCATCGAACTGGTATTTATTCAGCGCCTGCTTCAGCCCTTCGGTCTTCATGATGTCGGTATGTTTCTTGGAGCCATGCACGAACGGGCTGATGCCCATATCCACACCGTCCTGGTTGACGTGCACGATCAGATCCATGCCCGCTTCTTCGGCCATTTTGTCGCGAAATTCGATCATCTCGCGAAACTTCCAGGTGGTGTCCACGTGCATCAATGGAAACGGCGGTTTGCCAGGATAGAAGGCCTTGCGGGTCAGGTGCAGCATCACCGCCGAGTCCTTGCCGACCGAGTAGAGCATCACCGGGCGTTCAAATTCGGCAGCGACTTCACGAATGATGTGGATGCTCTCGGCTTCGAGTTGTTTGAGATGGGTCAGGCGATGCTCTGATAGTAAGTGGTCGTTCTTCATAGCGGACTCAGTCTCGACTCATGGGTGTGTGGCTGTAACAGAGCCTCTGGCACGGCGGAGGCAGCCTAAAGTGGCGCTATCATACGGCGTCTTGGATAAGATAAAAAAGAATATAATAGAATTCTTTTATTACCTTTGGTTATTAGCATCGGTTGTATTCAGGAGCGGGGGTTAGGCATGAGAGGGTGACGGTTGTTATTCCTTTTAGGTCTATGAAAATTTCCAATCATTCTTTTGTGTTATATCTCGGGTTCATTATGATGGCCGCTGCTAATTATTGTGAGTCAGAGGTTCTAATGGAACTGGGTTACAGCTTTGCCGGCCTGGTGGTTGGTCTCATCGTGGGTATGACCGGAATTGGCGGCGGGGCGTTGATGACGCCGATCCTGATCGTCGGTTTTGGGATCAGCCCGGCGGTGGCGGTGAGTACCGATCTGCTCTACGCCGCAGTGACCAAGATGGGGGGCGTATGGCCCTATGCCAAGAAGCGCCTGGTGAACTGGCAGATCGTGATCGCGATGCTAATCGGCAGTGTCCCCGGTTCACTGATCACGCTCTGGTGGCTCAGCGGCATTGAAGAGATGGCGACCCTTGAGCACTTGATGAACCTGACCCTGGGGCTGAGCCTGGTGCTGACCTCGGTGGCGGTGTTCTTCCGTAACCGGATTCGTAATTACGTCATTGCACTGGATGCGCCGCGCTTGAAAGCCGTAGGTCGGCGCTGGCGTTTGCCGGTAACCTCTCTGGCAGGTCTGGTCCTGGGTATGCTGGTCACGCTGTCGTCGGTGGGTGCAGGTGCACTGGGTACCGCACTACTGATCCTGCTGTTCCCGCATATGACCATGCCGATGATCGTGGCCACCGATCTGGTCCATGCGGTGGTCTTGACCGGCATCGCCGGGGCGGGGCACTGGCAGTTGGGTAATGTCGATCCGGAGTTGCTGGTGTATCTGCTGGCCGGATCCCTGCCCGGTGTTTACCTGGGTGCGCACCTGGGAGTGCGGCTATCGCCGAAGCTGATGCAACCGCTGATGGGCACTCTGCTGCTGATTATCGGTATCCGATTTGTCCTGGCTAGCTAACGCTAGAACCGTTTTTTTTGATAGGGTGCGCCTACCTAAGGTGGCAGCACCCAGTAACAAGAGTATTTTAAGATGTATGTATACAGCGAGCTAGACCAGCAGCTGATCGATGAGCGGGTTGTCCAGTACCGCGATCAGACTCGACGCTACCTTGCCGGCGAGATTCCGGATGAGGAGTTCCGGATCTTACGGCTGCAGAACGGCCTCTATATCCAGCGCCATGCGCCCATGCTGCGGGTCGCGATCAACTACGGGCTGCTGTCATCGGCGCAGTTGCGGGCGCTGGCAAAAGTCTCCCGTGATTACGATAAAAACTATGCCCATTTCACCACGCGCCAGAATATCCAGTTCAACTGGCCCGCGTTGGAAGCGGTGCCCGATATCCTCGCCGATCTGGCTAAGGTGCAGATGCACGCTATCCAGACCTCCGGCAGCTGTATCCGCAGCGTGACCTCGGATCATTTTGCCGGTGTGGTTGAAGGTGAGATCGAAGATCCGCGCCCCTGGAGCGAGATCATCCGCCAATGGGCGGCGTTGCACCCCGAGTTTGCCTATCTTCCGCGTAAGTTCAAGATCGCGGTCACCGGCTGTGAACAGGATCGGGCCGCCGTGCAGCTGCACGATATCGGTGTCCGTCTGGCCCGCAAGGCCAGCGGCGAGACCGGCTTTGAGATCCTGGTTGGTGGTGGTCTGGGGCGTACCCCGATGATCGGCAAGCAGATCCGTAAGTTCCTGCCACAGCAGGATCTGCTCTCCTATCTGGAAGCGATCCTGCGGGTCTATAACTTGCTGGGACGCCGCGATAACAAATACAAGGCGCGGATCAAGATCCTGGTCGATGCGCTGGGTGCCGACGCCTTCCGCGACAAAGTGGAAGCCGAGTGGCTGCAGATCAAAGACTCTGAACTGAAACTGACCCAGGCCGAGATCGATCGGGTCAAAGGCTACTTCCAGCCGCCGGCTTACGCCGCCGATGCCAGCGCGGATAGCAGCTACGCCGCTAAGCTTGCCAGCGAACGTGATTTTGCGGTCTGGATCGAGCGCAACAGCTTCGCCCATAAAGTACCGGGTTATCGCGCCGTGACGATCACGGTCAAAGGGCTGCTCAAGGCGCCCGGCGATGTCACCGACGCGCAGATGGATGCCGTCGCGGATCTGGCCGATCGCTACAACTTCGGTGAAATTCGCAGTACCCACGAACAGAATCTGGTGTTCGCCCATGTTAACCAGGCGGATCTCTATCCGCTGTGGCAGCAGCTGACGGAGCTGGATCTGGCCCGGCCGGTGGTCGGCACGATCCAGGATATGATCGTCTGCCCGGGGCTGGATTTCTGCTCGCTGGCCAACGCCGAAACGCTCAGTGTGGCACGCCAGATCAACGAAAAATTCGACAATCTCGACTACCTCTACGAGCTGGGTGAGATCAAATTGAAGATGTCCGGCTGTATCAACGCCTGTGCCCATCACCACGTGGGGCATATCGGCATCCTGGGGGTCGATAAACATGGCGAATCTTTCTACCAGTTTACCCTGGGCGGTTCGTCGACCGCCGATGCCTCGCTGGGCAAGGTGCTGGGCAAGTCGGTGCCGTTGGCAGACGTAGCCGATACCCTGGAGCAGATTCTGACGCTATTCGTAGAAATTCGTGAAGAGGGTGAGCGCTTTATCGATACCGTTCGCCGTGTAGGTAACCAACCGTTTAAGGAGCGTGTTTATGCCGTTGCTCATTGATCAACAACCGGTCAGCGATGACCGCTGGATCAGCATCAGCGATCTCGAGCAGTTGCAGGCGCAAGCGGCGGATACCGATCTGATCGTAGCCTGGAGCCTCTATCAAGAGCAGAATCGGGTGTTAGCCGAGCGTGCTGGCTTGCTGGGTATCGCCATCCCTAACGACCTGGACGTGAATCAGTTGCCGCCGCTGCTGCCGCAACTGGCCCTGGTTGCGCTGGACTTTCCCAGTTTTGCCGATGGTCGCGCGTTTTCGCAGGCGCGGTTGCTGCGGCGGTTGGGTTTCCAGGGCCAGATCCGCGCGCGCGGTGACGTGACCTGGGATCGACTGCGTTTTATGCACCGTTGTGGTATAGATGCCATGGAGATCGCCGCGGACCGCTACACGCCCGAGATGCAGCGTGCCTTTAGTGAAATCAGCGTACGGAATCAGGGCGCGGCCGACGATCCACAGCCCCTCTACCGGCAACAGGAAGCCCAAGTATGAACACACGATTAGATCCGGCGTTACAGGCCAAAGTCGATCATAGCGTAGCCGTGCTTAAACAGGCGTATGCAGAGCACGGCGTGGTCACCTTCGCCAACAGTCTCGGCGCCGAGGATGTGGTGATCACCGACCTGATTCGCTGCTTTGTGCCCGAGATTGAGATCTTCAGCCTGGATACCGGGCGCTTGCCCGAAGAGACGCTGACGCTGCTGGCCAAAATCGAGCTGCGCTATAACTTTAAGATCAAGCTCTATTACCCCGAATCGGCCTCGGTAGAAGCCTATGTCGCGGAAAACGGCATCAACGGTTTTTACGCCTCGCAAGCGCAGCGTAAAGGCTGCTGTTATGTGCGCAAAGTCGAGCCGCTGCAGCGCGCGCTGGCCGGTAAAAAAGCCTGGATCACCGGTATCCGCCGCGAGCAGGCCGTGACCCGCGATACGGTTGAGTTCAGTGAGTGGGATGCGGCCAACCAACTGCACAAGATCAACCCGCTGGCCGATTGGACCGAGAAGGAGGTCTGGGCCTTTATCAAAGAATTTGCACTGCCCTATAATGACCTGCACGATCAGCACTACCCTAGCATCGGCTGTGCCCCCTGCACCCGCGCGATCTCGGTGGGCGAAGATGTACGCTCGGGCCGCTGGTGGTGGGAAGATCCGGAGAATAAAGAGTGTGGTCTGCATCCCGCAGCCTCGTCGCTGGTCAAACCCGACTAAGGCTATGGCGGATACCCTCAAAACCCGGCCATCGTGCCGGGTTTTTTGTTTCTGGCATACTGGCACAATTGTCGCATTGATTTATCGCAATTGTCCGGAGCCCTCGGTTGTACGCGGTATTGCCAGGATTTACGCTGACTGCAGTCATTAGCTACAGTCATTAGCTCAGTCATTAACTCAGTCATTAACTCAGTCATTAACTACAGTAAGACCATCACTAGAGCTGTTAACGGAGCCCGCATGGACTATCTACCGCTGTTCTTTGACCTTAAAACAAAACCCTGTCTCGTCGTTGGTGGCGGTCTTGTGGCGTTGCGTAAGGCCGAGCTCCTCTGCCGCGCCGGTGCCCGGGTTACCGTGGTTGCCCCGAAACTGCGCCAAGAACTGCTCAGCTTGCTGCAGGCGCACCAGGGCAGGGCGATAACGGCGCCCTACCGCGAGGAGCTGCTGTCGGGGATGATGCTGGTGGTCGCCGCCACCGATGATCTGGCACTGAACCGCCAGCTGCATCGGGATGCACAGGCACGCGAAATTCCGATCAATGTGGTGGATCAGCCAGCGCTGTGCAGCTTTATCTTTCCGGCCATCGTCGATCGCTCACCGTTGATGATTGCCGTGTCCAGCGGTGGCAGTTCGCCGGTGCTGGCACGGTTAGTGCGGGCGCGGCTCGAAGCGCTGATCCCTAGCTACTATGGTCAGATGGCCCGGTTGATGGGGCAGTTCCGGGAGCGGGTCAAGCGGCGCTTTGAGCGTATCGAATCGCGCCGCAGCTTTTGGGAGCGGGTGCTGTACGGTCCAGTGGCCGAGCAGCTGTCGGTCGGCGAGGAGGCGCAAGCCGAGCAGTGGATGACCCGGTTGCTGGCACAGTCGGAGGAGCAGCAAGCGGGAGAAGTGTACCTGGTTGGCGCAGGCCCCGGCGACCCCGACCTGCTCACCTTCAAGGCGCTGCGGTTGATGCAGCAGGCCGATGTGGTGCTGTACGACCGGCTGGTATCTCGGCGGGTGCTGGAGCTGTGCCGCCGCGATGCTGAACGGATCTACGTCGGCAAAGAGCGCGATAACCATGCCGTGCCGCAGGCGGGGATCAACCAGCTGCTGGTCGACCTGGCACTGCAGGGTAAGAAGGTACTGCGGCTCAAGGGCGGCGATCCGTTTATCTTCGGCCGTGGCGGTGAGGAGCTGGAGCTGCTGGCCGAGCAACAGATTCCGTTTCAGGTGGTTCCCGGCATCACCGCCGCTGCCGCGTGCGCCTGTTATGCAGGCATCCCGCTGACCCACCGCGACTACGCCCAGTCGGTAAAATTCGTCACCGGACAGTTGAAAAATCGCAGCTCGGACCTGAACTGGCCCGAGCTGGTGCACGCCAATCAGACCATCGTGTTCTATATGGGCCTGCACCGCATCGGCCATCTGGCCCGCCAGTTGATCGCCCACGGCAAGAACCCGGAGACCCCGGTGGCGGTGGTCCAGGCCGGATCCACCCCACAGCAAAAAGTGGTCACCGGCACCCTGGCAACCATAGAGGCGGAGCTGCAACAGAACCCGCTCAAGCCGCCGAGCCTGATCATCGTCGGCGAAGTGGTCGAGCTGCATAAAAAACTGGCCTGGTATCAGGGTGCCGAAGAGGACGGCCACCCGGTGTTGAGTCTTCGAGAATGAACGGTGGCGGATACAGCTTGATCTGAACCGCACTTCAGGGTTAGATAGCGCTCTTTTTTCGCTACCCGGCACCACGGAGCTTTTGATGACCCAGACACCTTACCGCATGGACTATCCCGTCTCTTGGGAAGAGCTGCACCGAAATGCCAAAGCCTTATCCTGGCGTCTGCTTGAACAGGGTCCCTGGAAAGGCATTATCGCCATCACCCGGGGCGGCCTGGTCCCTGCCGCGATCTTGGCGCGTGAGCTGGATATCCGCCTGATCGATACCCTCTGCGTGGTCAGTTATGGCCAGGGCGAATCAGGTGCCGATACCCAGCAGGGCGAGCTGAACGTACTCAAAGGGGTCGAGGGCGATGGCGCCGGGATGCTGTTGATCGATGACCTGGTCGATACCGGAAAAACGGCCCGGCTGGTGCGGGAGATGCTGCCCAAAGCCCATTTTGCCACCATCTACGCCAAGCCCGCCGGCAAACCGCTGGTCGATACCTTTGTCACCGAAGTCAGCCAGGACACCTGGATCCGCTTCCCCTGGGATATGGAGCATACTTTTGCGACCCCACTGGTAAATCGCGATGGTTAGCGGGTGGTTATCAGGCGATTTAAAAGCACCTGACTGATTACAAGCTACTCAGCGGGCTCCTGACTCCCATGGCTCCCTGTTTGAGGACGTGGGTGTAGATCTCGGTCGTTTTAACATCCGTATGCCCCAGTTGCTGCTGCACTGTTCGGATATCGGCACCCGATTGCAGTAGGTGGGTTGCGAAGCTGTGACGTAGTATATGGCAGGTGACGGGTTTAAGAATGTTCGCTCGATCGCGTGCCAGCCGCAGGAACTTGTTGAGGTTGGTCTCGTCCATATGATGACGTCGCAAAAACCGGGTGTTTGGTTCGTAGCTCATACGACTGGAGGGGAACAGATATTGCCAACCCAAACTTTTAGATGCGCTGGGGTATTTACAGGCTAAGGCATCGGGCATATGAACCCCAGAGTACCCCGGTGCCAGATGATCCTCCTGTAGTAATAAGTTAACAGTCTGGATCTGGCGCTGCAGCCCCTCCACCAGTTCCGGGGCCAGCGTCGTCAGGCGGTGTTTTCGGCCTTTTCCGTTCCAAACCTTTAGTTGTAGCAGGTCGCAATCCACATCCTGTACGCGCAACCGTACCAGTTCGATACGCCGTAGCCCCGAGCCGTAGATGACCGAAGCCATCAGGCGCTGAGTGCCCGCTAATTGGTCGAGTAACGAGCGAACCTCATCACGGGTCAAAACCGTAGGTAGCTTGGGTTGGCGCGAAGAGCGCCGGAATGCACTGATATCCCCCAGCGGCTGATCAAGGAATTTATTGTAGAGGAATGCCAATGCGTTCAGAGCCAGCGCCTGGGTCGCTGGAGACACAGAACGTTTGACGGCAAGATGGGTTAAAAAAGCAATCACCGCATCCTGGCCCAACGTGGAAGGGTGTTTTTTTTGGTGGAAGAGTATAAAACACTTGATCCAATGCAAATACGTAGTGATAGTACGTTTACTGTAGCGACGCACCGCCATATGCTCGGCCAAAGATGTCAAAAAAGGAGATGATGACATGAACGTTCCCTCCATGGAGTACGGGTCAACCCGGACACACCCTGTGCCCAAGAACCTTAATTATCGTGAAAGTTTCACGTTTTTCACCCTTGTCTGTAAAATAAAATTTAATTCACTGTGTTTTCAGTTAGTTATGGTTGTGGGTGGGTGGGGTGCTCCGATTATAAGGTATTCCCGATAATAATTGTTATGAGGCCAACGGCCTCTTAAACGGGCTGTTAAATGCTCGAAGATATAGTATGGGATCGACTGATGAAAAATGGAGTTGAATGCGATAAATGTAAGAGTGTTGTCACACCAAGGCTCTGGCACAACGACATGAATAGCATGATGAACAAAAGGTCTAATCAGCATATCTGTCCAATATGTGGTGAAACAATGTATACAACTGGTGGTGGCCTCACCCTTTTAGGCAGCATAATTTGTCATCTGCTAAGTGCTTTTGTAATTTGGTTTATGGTTGCTGCAAGCACTCAAGAAATATTCAATTTATCAAATTCAGTTTCTGCAAGTTTGGCATGGCTCGTGTTAAGTGTTGTATCAGGGCTTTATATAGCCAGACGTTTTTTTGGTTTAGCTATAACCAATTTAGTTTCAGGAAAAAAAACCTGGCAGTAAGCGCATTTAACAAGGCGTTCAACTTCGGCCAGCAAGCTGGCCTGGAACTCCAAACTGCTGCGCAGTTTTCCGTCCCGTTAACGCGGCGTTAGGGTAAAAGGATAACTCGGGCTAATGACTCTTGTCGTTGCAAGAATTGATAACGAAAATATCTATATCGAGT
>JBALTG010000053.1:0-28944 GCA_036964625.1 Motiliproteus sp. | reverse complement strand
TGAAAACGCCGTGGCTGTATGCATAGATCAGGATAGAGACGACATGCCGTGGATGATAGGCATGCTGTCCAAGGTGATGATACTGCTGTTCGATTCTGGTCGTATCGATATGCTCGAAGATGTCGGCATAGGCAAAGCAGTCATTGTCTTTGGGGAGCAAATCGAACACATTGCTTGGAAACAGCTGATGCTGATCACATTCAGCGACATTACTTTTGAACTTGGGAGACGTCATGAGATATTCGCGTACTTTATGAGGGCTCATTATACCAAGTGAGCTATTCTCGGTCAGCCTCCTAGGTATAACGTGACCCAAACATGATAATCGCCGTACCTACCAAGCAAACACCGACCCCGATCCAGTCAGTAATTGTAGGACGAACAGAATCCACGACCCACAACCACATCAGTGCAACACTGATATAAACCCCACCATATGCTGCATATACACGCCCTGCTGCGTGAGGATGCAAAGTAAGAAGCCAAGCAAATGCAGCCAAGCTTAAGGCTGCCGGAACTAAAAGAAGAGCCGAGCGATCCTGCTTGAGCCAAAGATATGGCAGATAACAACCGACTATTTCTGCAATAGCAGTGATGACAAATAGGCCAAACGTTTTCAGAAGCTCCATGCCATACCTTCTTTATTATGTGGCGAACATCATGCTCATAACCTTCATGTAGTTTCAGCTGCAAACACTCACATCGCAAGCTTTACGAAAAGACAGGTTTAGGTCGGCAACAGTCATTATTAACCCGGCGGGTTAATAGGAGACGCAAGGATGCGTCAACATTGGTCGTAGACCAATACGAGCCCCAGAAAATCAAGCAGTTCCACGCAACTGCGGCAGATTTTAGGGGAGACGGACAGATAGGTATGGAACCTATTTGTCCACCAGGTTAATAGTGCCAGCCTTGTCTCTCTCCGCATGCCTCTGCTGCGTGGTAAATAGACAGCCCGCATCGGTACCCATAAAAAAGCCGGGCAGAACCCGGCAAATGCACCAACAGTACAACAACCGATCGGGCTAATTCGCCGACAGGGGTTGCATGTAGCGATTATGGCGTTGCTCGATCAGCCGGAACAGCGCAATGATCACCAGGCTCATCGCCAGATAGAGGGCGCCCGCAGCGAGGAAGATCTCGATCGGGGTATAAGTGCGGGCGATGATGGTGCGTGCCATACCGGTCAGGTCGAGCAGGGTGATGGTGCTGGCCAGCGCGCTGCTTTTCAGCATCAGGATGATCTCGTTGCCGTAGGCGGGAACGATCATGCCAAAGGCGCGTGGTAGCAGGATGCGGCGATAGGTCAGGACCTTCGACATCCCCAGTACTTTGCAGGCTTCGACTTCGCCGCTCGGAATTGCACCCAGCGCACCACGCAGGATCTCGGCGGTATAGGCCGACGTATTAAGACAGAAGGCGATGATGGCACACCAGTAAGGCTCGCGCAGATAGGTCCAGAGAAAACTCTCGCGTATCGCTTCAAACTGAGACACGCCGTAGTACACCAGGAACATCTGCACCAGCAGCGGCGTGCCCCGAAAGAAGAAGATGTAGCCGTAAGGCAGCGCCTTGATCCACCAGCTATCAGCGTGCCTTGCCAGGCCGATGGGTACCGCCATCAGCGAGCCGATAACGCCGGAGACCACCACCAGTTGGATGGTGGTCCAGGCTCCGGTCAGCAGTCGTGGAAAATGTTCAATGATTACGTTGAAATCCATGCTCAAATCCTCAGCGCATATAGGCGTAGTTGGCGCGATTTTCTAGCACCTGGATCACCACCATCGTCACCACCGTCATAGCCAGATAGATCACTGCGGCGGTCATGTAGAACAGAAACGGTTCTTTGGTGAATCCCACTGCCACATTGGCTTTGCGCATGATGTCTTCAAGGCCGATCACCGATACCAGTGCGGTATCCTTGAGCAGCACCAAAAACAGATTGCCCAGGCCCGGCAATGCCAGGCGCCAAACCTGTGGCAAGGTGATGCGAAAGAAGATCCGCAGAGGGCTCATCCCCAGTACCAAGCCAGCTTCGCGCTGCCCCGTTGGAATCGCCAGCATCGCCCCGCGCAGCACCTCGGTGGCGTAAGCACCAAAGGTCAGGCTCAAGGCGGTGACGCCAGCCACGAAGGGACTGATCTCGATATACTCTTCGTAGCCAAAGACGCTGGCGAGCGCCATCAGCAGCGAGGTGGAACCGAAGTAGATGATCAGCACCGTCAGTAACTCGGGAATCCCCCGAATCAGACTGGTGTAGCCGGTCGCCAGCGCCCGAGCCGGGGTTGAACTCGACAGTTTGGCGGCAGCTCCCGCCAGACCAAACACCAACCCCAGGCACAGCGCACAAAAGGCCAGCTGAACGGTAATCCAGGTCCCGGCCAGGAGCTGGCCACCAAATCCGTGCAGATCCAGCATGATAAACCCTCCCATATTGAGCGGCCGGTTGAGACCCGCCACTCGTGGTTAACTATCGGATTTAGTGCTGGATCAATAGATCGGGAAGGGGAAGTACTTGGCGTTGATCTTGGCGTAGGTGCCGTCGGCGATGATCTCTGCCAGCGCGTTGTTCAACTTCTCGCGCAGCTTGTCACCCTTACGTACGGCAATGGCGATCTTGTCGTCTTTGGCAAAGGCTTTCCCCTTGTACTCATAACCTTTGGCTGCATCGGACTTGAGCCATTCGTAGGTGGGCAGTTCGTCAGACAGGGCGCCATCGAGACGACCCGATTTCAGATCCAGATAAACGTTGTCGTTGGTGTCATAAAGCTTCACTTTGACGATATCTGCCAGGTTATCTTCAAGGTACAGGCCGGCAATTGTGGCCCGTTGGGCGCCGATCACTTTGCCTTTCAAACCGGCTTTGCTGGTATCGAACGGCTTGCCCGCAGTCGCAACATAACGCAAGCCGCCACTGTAGTAATGGTCGCTAAAGTCGACCTGTTTGGCGCGATCTGCGGTGATCGACATCGAGGCAATGATGGCGTCAAACTTTTTCACTTTAAGCGCCGGAATCAGACCGTCCCAATCCTGGGTCTGGATGCTGCAGTCGGCATCCATCTTGGCACACAGGGCGTGAGCGATGTCGATGTCGAATCCCTGCGGCGTGCCGCTGGTATCGATAAAGTTAAACGGAGCCCAGGCGCCTTCGGTGGCAAAACGGATTTTGTCCTTGGCCATTGCGACGCCTGAACCCAGCGCTACCCCGGCAATAAGCAGGGTGCTGATCAGGGTGTTCTTGATGCTTTTATTGATTCTTATATTGAAGTTTTTCATCGTATTACGTCCTTTAGTTATTTTTATTAACTCATCAAGTTATGCAGCCGGTTTCCACAGAAACTGGCAGGTCAGGGAAAAATAGTATTAATGTGGGTTTTTCTAGCGTCAGAACACGCTGGAGATAAACTCCTGACAGCGCTCCGATGAGGGATTGCTGAACACCTGCGAGGGAGGCCCATACTCTTCGACTTTGCCCTGGTGTAGAAACATCACCTGGCTAGATACTTCGCGGGCAAACGCCATCTCGTGGGTCACGACCAGCATGGTGCGGCCCTCTTCAGCCAGGCTACGCATGACCCCCAGCACTTCGCCGACCAGCTCAGGATCAAGCGCCGAGGTGGGCTCATCGAATAGTAGTACTTGCGGATCCATCGCCAGCGTGCGGGCAATCGCGACCCGTTGCTGCTGGCCGCCGGAGAGTTGACCGGGGTAGAAGTTGCGGCGCTCGTAAAGCCCGACTTTGTGCAGTAATGCCTCGCCCTGCTCGATCGCTTCGGCCTTGGAGCGCTTGAGAACATGCGTCGGTGCTTCGATGACATTCTGCAGTACGGTCATGTGCGGCCAGAGGTTGAAGTTCTGAAACACGAACCCCAGTCGCTCACGCATCAGGGTTAATTGCTTCTGATCGGTCGCTTCCAGGTCACCATCACGGCCACGCTTGAGTGTCAGCTGTTCACCACCGATGCGGATGTCACCCTCGGTCGGGTTTTCCAGCAGATTAATGCAGCGCAGAAAGGTGCTCTTGCCCGAGCCGCTCGAACCGATGATGGATATCACATCATGATCGCGAGCGGTGAGATCGATGCCTTTAAGCACCTCCAGGGTGCCGAAGGTCTTGTGGATATTGGTGAGTTGTAACGCGATTGGGCTGGTGCTCATGTTATTTTTATCTCCGCCTGATCGTTGCAGCTGTCGCCGACCGGTTGGTTTTTTATACGCCCATCCGACCGAAGCCGGAAATAAACAGGCGTCAATAATATCGAAAGCGGTTTTAGAAAAATTGCCAAAATAGGCTGTTAAATGTTGTTTAAGCGACCCGTGCTGGACCGCTAAGACAGAGATCAACGGGTTGCATCAGGGCGCATGCAGCGTCGACCGCTGAGTCGGCTCGCGAGGGGCTTCGCTACGGTTGTTGCGCTCCTCACGTGGGCTGATGCCATAGTGATTGCGATACGCGGAACTAAAATGCGAGGCACTGGAAAAACCGGTGTCCAGGCTGATCTGTAAAATGGCCTTGTCGCTTTGCTGCAACAATTGCCGTGCCTGTTCCATCCGCAGCTGCAGATAAAATTTTGACGGTACGGTTTGCAGGTGTTTCTTAAACAGTCGCTCCAGATGCCGCCGGGACACGTCGACATGGCGGGCCAGATCATCGGTACTCAGCGGCTCGTCGATGTTCGCCTCCATCAGCGTCACCGCCTCGATCAACTTGGGCTGATTGGCGCCGACACGCACTTTTAGGGGGATGCGCTGCAGGTCGCCGGGGGTGCGAATACGTTCGCAGACAAATTGCTCTGAGATCGACGCTGCCAGCTCCGAGCCATGCTTCAAACCGATCAAAAACAGCATCATATCCATCGCAGCAGTGCCACCGCTGCAGGTGTAGCGACGACCATCGATCTCAAACAGGTTGTTGGTGATCTTGGTTTGCGGAAACTCCTCGCGTAAGTTGGCCAGATCCCACCAGTGAATCGTCGCCTTGAATCCCTCCAGTAGCCCAGCGCAGGCCAGCAGATAGGAGCCGGTACCGATGCCGCCGAAGGCCACCCGAGAGCGCGACTGGCGCCGTAACCAGGCGATAACCTCCTCGTTACCGGTGCGGGCGATTGGGCTGGCGCCGCAGACCAGAATCACATCCAGACCTTCGCTGCCATCGAGGCTAGAAGCCTCCAGGCTGGTATCAACCAGGGTTTTGACACCGCTGGAGCTGATCACCGGTTCGCCGTCGCGGCTAATCAGTGAGCAGCGGTAAAGTTCTTCTCCGCTGACCCAGTTGGCCATCTGTAACGACTCGATGGCCGAGGAGAAGGCGATCAGTGAGTAGTTGGGCAGCAGCAGGAATCCGAAACGCATCGGGCCGCGGCCAGCAGTGGTGAAGAGATCAGACGGAGTCACCCGGTTGCATTCCTGTTTTATTGTTTTTTGTATGGGTTTATATTTTACGCGCGTTAATTTTATTAAACACTGTTGTTGTCAAAATAGTGTTGAAATGTTGTCAAAATATTGCCGAAATATTCCTGATCGTTATTCCAAGCCGAGCTTCAGGCGAACGCACTCTTGGCAGAGTAAGAATAGCGCCTGTTGATCTCGATTCCATCGCGCGGGCAGCGCAAATGTCATCTGCTTAACATTCCGGGTCGCTTTCCTACAACTCTGGCTCTAGGCCACCCTCTTTACTTTCCCCATAATTCATTCAGGCCGTGGAGACCGCCCTCAGCGACTGATCAGAGCCCGTTGTTCACCGCCATCGACTCACAATTTTTTGCAAAATAACAACAAGCGAAATTACACCCATGAACGCCATCACCGACATTAATTTCCAATGAACTCGATAAATTGCTGAGTGCGGCGACAGGTCGATTGCTGGCCGATACCCCGATCGATAGCGCATTGCCGCAGCGGCAGGCGTTGTGGCAGAAACAGAATGACATACCGCTACGGCGCTGCCATAAGACCCTGGCCGAGATCCGCTCTTCCAGTGAGCTGAATCTGGCGATGTTGTCGGTCGCGGTGCGCGAGATGGGCGCACTGACCGTATAAGCCGCTCTGGAATAAAAAAACCGGGCGCCACGCGGTGGTCACGCAAACGAGCAGTACAACGTAAAGAACGGCTTAAAGAACAACGTTAAGCTCAATTTGAAGATCAATTTGAAGAACACTTTATAGAACAACAAAAGGTAAAACTTATGACTCAGCATGATGTAACTCGCAGCACCTTTGATCAGGTGATGGTCCCCAATTATGCGCCCCAGGCGGTGATACCGGTGCGTGGCTTAGGGTCACGACTGTGGGATCAGGAGGATAACGAATATGTCGATTTCTCGGGTGGCATCGCGGTGAATGCCCTCGGCCACTGTCATCCCGAATTGGTTCATGTGCTCAAGCAACAGGCCGACCAGCTGTGGCATCTGAGCAACGTCTACACCAACGAACCGGCGTTACGCCTGGCCAAGAAACTGACCGAAAAGACCTTCGCCGATAAGGTATTCTTCTGCAATTCCGGCGCCGAAGCCAACGAAGCGGCGTTCAAACTGGTCCGCAAGTACGCCTACGACAACTTTGGTGCGCACAAGAACGAGATCATCAGCTTCACCCAGTCCTTCCACGGCCGCACTCTGTTTACCGTCTCCGTCGGTGGCCAGCCCAAATACCGCGAAGGGTTTGAGCCGGTGCCACAGGGTATCAGCCACGTCCCCTTTAACGACCTTGAGGCGCTCAAGGCGGCTATTTCCGACAACACCTGCGCGGTGGTGATGGAGCCGATTCAGGGTGAGGGCGGCATTATCGCAGCTGATAAGGAGTTTGCCCGAGGGGTGCGTGAACTCTGCGACCAGCATAATGCCCTGTTGGTGTTTGACGAGATTCAGACCGGCGTTGGCCGCACTGGCAATCTGTACGCCTACATGGGGCTGGGGGTGACGCCAGACGTGCTGACCAGCGCCAAAGCGCTCGGCGGTGGCTTCCCGATTGGCGCCATGCTGACCACGGCCAAAGCCTCCGAGAGCCTGGGTTTCGGCACCCACGGCAGCACCTACGGGGGTAATCCTCTGGCCTGTGCCGTGGCCGAGAGAGTCGTGGATATCGTCGATACGGCTGCGGTGCTGGACGGCGTTCAGCAGCGCCACGAGCTGTTTGTCGCCGAGCTGGAGAAGATCAATGCCAAGCACGGCATCTTTAAAGAGATCCGTGGAGAAGGCCTGCTGATCGGTGCAGAACTGATCGAGGCCTTTCACGGCCAGGGCGCTAAATTCATCGCAGCCGCCCGCGAAGCAGGGCTGATGCTGCTGGTTGCCGGACCTAACGTGCTGCGGATGACGCCGTCGCTGATCATCTCTGAACAGGAGATCATGGACGGTATGCAGCGACTGGAATGCGCGGTTGCCAAGGTGCTGACCAACGCCGACGCCGCTTAACCGGCAGCTGTCTTGCCCTGAAGTATTGTTCTGGATCAGGGCAAGATACCCACCCCGTTGATTCATAAACATGGAATCATAAGCATGGATTCGGCAGCGTTGTCGTAACCGCGTACGCGGGTGGATCCCCTCAAGGCTGCGCCCTTCGCAGGCTTGATATCCAGCCCTTACTGTAGTTGATAAACAATTCAGATCCCGCCCAGTGTCGAGTCATCGATCGGTGCCGCCATTAACGAGCGGTGGGCAAAAATCACGAAATTTCATGTCCCATCGACAACAGTTATTCGCCGCGATTTCATCAATACTTAGGGTTAATAATTCCAATAACGCTAAGTATTAATGAAACCGAGGCAACCCGATGCATTCTGATCAGTCCTTTGCACCCTGGCTTGAATGGCTGGATAGTCAGCAGCAGCAGATGCTGGATTCCACCATCGAGCTGTCGCGCATCAACTCGGGTTCGCTCAATGCGGCCGGCGTGAATGCCGTCGCGGATGCCTTTGATCGCATCAGCACTGTGCTGGGCGGAGAGCGTGAGTTTATCGAGGTCGCGCCTTACCGGTCGGTCGACAGCAAGGGCGCAACGGTGGAGCAACCGCTGGGCCGGGCGCTGCGCATTCGCAAGCGTCCACAAGCGCCGCTGCAAGTATTCTTGTGCGGCCATCTGGATACGGTTTTTGCCGCCGATCACCCGTTTCAGGACATTAGCTGGCTCGATGAAAATACCCTCAACGGTCCGGGTGTCGCCGACCTCAAGGGCGGTCTGGTACTGATGTTCAAGGCGCTCGAAGCCCTCGAGCGCAGTCCCTGGGCGGAGAATATCGGTTGGGAAGTGCTACTCAATCCCGACGAAGAGATCGGATCACTCAGCTCGGCGCCCTTGCTTGCAGAAGCGGCCGCTCGGCACCATCTCGGACTGATCTACGAACCGAGTTTCGCCGACGGCAATCTGGCCGGCGAGCGCAAAGGCAGCGGTAACTTTACCGTGGTGGCCAAAGGCGTGGCTGCGCACGCCGGGCGTGAACACCATCTGGGCCGCAACGCCATCCGCGCCCTGTGCGACTTTATCAGTGGTCTGGATGACCTCAATTGCCAGCGCCCGGGAGTAACGCTCAACCCGGGATATATTCAGGGCGGCGGCGCGGTCAATAGCGTCCCGGATTCGGCTTTGGCACGCTTCAATATTCGTCTGCAGCAGCCCGAAGACGAGGCCTGGTGCCTGGCGCAGATCAATGCCTTGCTGGCCGATATCAATCGTCGCGACGGCCTTAGCATCGAACTGCACGGTCACTTCGGCCGTAAGCCCAAACTGTTGACCCCGACTAACCTCAAGTTATTTGAGTTGGTCCGCGAGTGCGGCCAGAGCCTGGATATGGCGCTGACCTGGCAGCCCACCGGCGGCTGCTGCGATGGTAATAATCTGGCTGCGGCCGGGTTGCCTAATGTCGATACCCTGGGGGTGCAGGGTGGCAAAATTCA
Organism: Motiliproteus sp.; assembly: GCA_036964625.1. Taxonomy (GTDB): domain Bacteria; phylum Pseudomonadota; class Gammaproteobacteria; order Pseudomonadales; family Balneatricaceae; genus Motiliproteus. The sequence goes on along the minus strand of JBALTG010000053.1, from coordinate 20,053 downwards.
CAGTGCTGACGAATACCTACTGGTCAGCAGCCTGAGCCAGCGTGCCAAGCTAAGCGCGCTGCTGCTGATGAAACTAGCGTCCAGCGATGACCTGAGCTGGTTGGAGAGAACCTGATGTTAATCGTAAGACCCATCACCTTTGCTGACCTTCCGGCGCTGGAGCAACTCGCCGTCGTCGCCGGGGGGAGCATGTCGACCTTGCCTGCCAATCGCGATCATCTGTCCGAGATGATCGCCGGTACCCAGCAGGCGTTGCGCAAGGAGGTCGAGAGCCCCAGCGGTGAAACCTATCACTTTGTGCTCGAAGATACCGACAGCCACCAGATTATCGGAGTCTGCGGCATCGACGCCTCGGTCGGTCTGGATTCGCCGTTCTACAGCTACCGGATCGAAAAAGTGGTCCATGCCTCCAGCGATCTGCAGATCCATAATCGGATTCCGGCACTGCATCTGTGCCAGGATCACACCGGCTCCAGCAGCCTGTGCAGCCTGTTTTTGGCCCCCGAACATCGCACTGATGACAACCTCAACCTGCTGTCACGGGCGCGGATGCTGTTTATGGCCTGTCACCGGCAACGCTTCGGTGATCGTACCATGGTCGAGCTGCAGGGGGTTCAGGATGACAAGGGTAAGTCGCCGTTCTGGGAGGCGCTGGGGCGGCATTTCTTTAGCATGGATTTTTCCCGTGCCAACTACCTGACCGGGATTCAGTCCAAGAGCTTTATCGCCGATCTGATGCCGCACTACCCGGTCTATGTACCGATCCTGCCCGAATCGGCCCAGGCGGCCATCGGCCAGCCACGGCCGGATATCAAGCCCATCGTCGAGCTACTCAACGCCGAAGGCTTCGAGCATCGCGGCTACGTCGATATTTTTGATGCCGGTCCGACGTTGGAGCTGCGCACCGATCAGATCCGCAGCCTGCGGGATAGTCAGCAGCTGAATGCCGACATTGTTACAGATGAGAGCGTTATTGACGGCAACGATGAGCCGACAACCGCGCCTATGGCGCTGGTCTGCAATACCGAACTGAGCCGGTTCCGTTGCCTGATCACACCGCTGGATCTGCAGCAGCCCCGGCTCGGTGCGGCTATTGCCGAGCAGCTCGGCGTCGCTGGCGGTTCCCCGTTGCGAGCCCTGCCATTCAACCCCTGAGTGACAGCCGCCCCTGTAGACCAGACCCTGCAACCAGACCCTGCAGACTAAAGTAACAGTCGCGAAGGCTAGTCGCCTTCGCGACAGACCTTCGCGAGATTGCCCCTGTTTAGCCAGCGCGCATGCCTGGGCAGGATTCAGACAGAATAAGGATTACGCCCCGTATGATGTTGATTCGACCTATCCAAAGCCAAGACTGGGATGCGCTCTGGGCGCTGTCGCACAAAACCGGTCCCGGCTTTACCTCCTTGCAGCCCGACGAACCGGCGGTGCGTAAAAAACTGCAGTGGGCCCTGGCATCATTTGCTGCCACGGAGCCATTGGACGAAGCGCTGTACCTGTTTGTGCTCGAAGACAGCAGTACCGAGCAGATCGTTGGGCTGTGCGGCATCGAGTCGGCGGTGGGGCTGCATGAGCCCTGGTATAACTACCGCGTTGGCACTCTGGTGCACGCCTCGCGTGAACTCAACGTGTACAACCCGATCAACACCCTGACGCTGAGCAACGACCATACCGGCGATTCCGAGATCTGCACCCTGTTTCTGGATCCTGAATACCGCCACAGCAAGAACGGCAACCTGCTGTCCAAATCGCGCTTTATGTTTATGGCCGAGTTCTCCAAGCGCTTCACCGAAAATGTCATTGCCGAGATGCGCGGCTATTCCGACAGCGAGGGTGTTTCGCCGTTCTGGGAAGGACTTGGACGACATTTTTTCTCGATCGATTTTGCCCAGGCCGACCAGCTGTCGGGACAGAACAAGGTGTTTATCGCCGAGCTGATGCCGCGCAACCCGATCTATACCAACCTGTTGCCTGAAGCGGCTCGGGACGTCATCGGTCATACCCATGACAACACCACCCCGGCACGGCGCCTGCTGGAAAGCGAAGGGTTCCACTACACCGGCTACGTCGACATCTTCGATGCCGGGCCTGTGCTGGAAACCCGGGTGCGGGATATTCGGGTGGTGCGTGAGAGCCGTTACTGCAAGGTCCATCTCAGCGATCAGCCCGCCAGCGGCGAGCCCTTTATGATCGCCAACTGTCTGTTGCAACAGTTTCGCTGCTGTTTAAGTCCCGTCACCTTTGAGGGCAACCATATCGTCACCCTAACCCCGGCTACGGCCGACGCATTGAATGTTCAGGCCGGAGACACCGTACGTGTGGTGCCGCTGTCTGCAACCAGGAGTTTCTAAGATGACTGCATCCCTATTTATCAACGGCCAGTGGGTCGAGGGCCAAGGCCCCGCATTCTGTTCATACAATCCGGCGCAAGCGGCAGGCTCTGCCCAGAGCGTGATCTGGGAAGGCCGCAGCGCCAGCGCCGAACAGGTGGCTCAAGCCCTTAAAGCCGCACGCCAAGCGTTTCCGGCCTGGGCTGCTGCCGGCTTTGACGCTCGGGTAGAAAAAGTCCGCGCCTACGCCGCGCAACTTGAAGCACACCGTGAACAACTGGCCGAGACCATCGCCCTGGAAACCGGCAAGCCGCTGTGGGAGACCCGCACCGAAGCGGCGGCGATGATCGGTAAGATCGAGATTTCGATCCGCGCCTACCAGGAGCGCACCGGCAGCAAAGAATCCGAGGTTGCCGGCGCCAAGGCGATGCTGCGGCACAAGCCTCACGGCGTCGTGGCCATCTTCGGCCCGTACAACTTCCCCGGCCACCTGCCCAACGGCCATATCGTACCGGCACTGCTGGCGGGTAACACCCTGGCGCTCAAGCCCAGCGAGCTGACCCCCAAGGTGGCCGAGTTGATGCTGCAGCTGTGGCAGCAAGCCGAGCTACCGGCGGGTGTGCTCAACCTGCTGCAGGGTGAGAAGGAAACCGGCATGGCGCTGGCGGCGCACCCGGAGATCGACGGGCTGTTCTTTACCGGCAGTTCGCGCACCGGCCACCTGCTGCACCAGCAGTTCGCCGGTCATCCCGGAAAAATTCTGGCGCTGGAGATGGGCGGTAACAATCCGCTGATCGTCGACGAGGTCAGCGACCTCAAAGCGGCGGTACACGATACCCTGCAATCGGCCTATATCACCTCCGGCCAACGCTGTACCTGCGCTCGCCGCTTGCTGGTCCCCACCGGTGAGGCCGGTGATACTTTTATCGCTGTGCTGACCGCTGCGGTCAAACAGATCCGGGTCGGTCGCTACAACGACGAGCCAGCCCCCTTTATGGGATCCTTGATCTCCGAACAGGCGGCCGATGGCATCCTCGCCGCCCAAGCCCGGCTGCAGGTCCTTGGCGGCGTCAGCCTGGTGGAAGCGCGTAAGCTCGAAGCCGGTACTGGGCTGATTTCACCGGCGCTGATCGATGTCAGCGCGATCGACGATCTGCCTGATGACGAGTACTTCGGCCCGCTGCTGCAGCTGAGCCGCTACGACAGTTTCGATCAGGCCATTACCCTGGCCAACCGCACCCGCTACGGACTGTCCGCCGGCATCCTCAGTGATAGCCGCGCCAAGTATGAGCAGTTCCTGCTGCAGAGCCGGGCCGGCATCGTCAACTGGAACAAACAGCTGACCGGTGCCAGCAGTGCGGCACCGTTCGGGGGTATCGGCGCCAGTGGTAATCATCGTGCCAGCGCCTTTTATGCGGCCGATTACTGCGCCTACCCGGTGGCCTGCCTGGAAGCGGAGCATGTCAGTCTGCCGGCCCAGCTGTCGCCCGGCTTGACGCTCTAAGTCATGCTCGGTTAGCCCTTCGGTTAGCTACTTTCAGTTCGCTACTTTCGGTTAGCTAGACAGGGCTAGCCACACGCGCTCAGCACTACACCAACAACAATAAGGGGCGGCCCGAGACCGTCCCGAGGAACTCAGATGAACGCCTTTGAAGCCAATTTTGACGGTCTGGTCGGACCCACACATAACTACGCCGGTCTGTCGTTCGGCAATGTCGCCTCGGAGCACAGCCAGGCCAATTCGTCGAACCCCAAACTGGCCGCCAAACAAGGTTTGGCCAAGATGAAGGCGTTGCATGATATGGGGTTGGTGCAAGGGGTGCTGGCACCGCAGGAACGGCCCGACATTCACACACTGCGGCGGATTGGATTCCACGGCAGCGATGCCCAGGTGCTGGCCCAAGCAGCGCGTCAGGCGCCACGGATCCTGGCTGCGTGCTGTTCGGCATCGAGCATGTGGACCGCCAATGCGGCCACAGTCTCACCCAGTGCTGACACTCTGGATAGCCGGGTTCACTTTACCCCGGCCAACCTGACCAACAAGTTTCACCGCTCGATCGAGCACGATACCACCGGCCGGATTCTGGCGGCGACCTTCCCCGCCGAGCGGCATTTCAAACATCATCAGGCGCTACCGGGGATCGAGCATTTCGGTGATGAAGGGGCTGCCAACCACACCCGGTTGTGCCATGAGTACGGTAAGCCCGGGGTCGAGTTCTTTGTCTATGGCCGTCACGCGTTTGACGACAGCCGCCCCAGTCCCAAGCGTTACCCGGCGCGACAGACCTTTGAAGCCTCGCAGGCGATCGTACGTTTGCATCACCTCAACAGCGCGGAGGTGGTCTACGCCCAGCAAAATCCCGACGTGATCGATCAGGGCGTGTTTCACAACGACGTTATCTCGGTGGGGAACCGCAACGTGCTGCTGTGCCACGAGCAAGCCTTTCTCGACCAAGAGCGGGTCAAAGCTAACTTGCAACGCGTGTTTAAGGCGCAGTCGGGTGGCCAGCAAACCCTGCACATCATCGAGATCAGCAACGCGCAGCTCAGCGTTGCGGATGCGGTCAAAAGTTACCTGTTTAACTCACAATTGCTGAGCCTGGCAGACGGCCAGCAGCTGATGGTGGTTCCGGAGGAGTGTCGCGACAACCCGCAGGTATGGCAGCTGTTGCAGGACATTAAAGCGGGTGATAACCCGGTCAGCGAGATCCAGGTGTTCGATCTGAAGCAGAGCATGAGTAATGGCGGTGGGCCCGCCTGCCTGCGTCTGCGGGTGGTGCTCAATGAGCAGGAGGTTGCGGCAACCAACCCGGCTACGTTGATGAGCGATGCGCTGTTCGTGCGGCTTAACCGCTGGGTCGATCAGCACTACCGGGATCGCTTGTTGGTCGCTGATCTGGCCGATCCCAAGCTGTTGTTCGAGTCGCGCACCGCGCTTAACGAGTTGACCGAAATCCTCAACCTGGGGCCGGTTTATCCGTTTCAGCGATAACAGGGTTGTGTCTTAACCCGCCGGGTTAATAATCAGGCCATACGTTCAGGCAGAAACAGCACCAGCGCCGGGATAGCGATCAGTATGGCTAGGCGGACAATGTCGGCCAGGACAAAGGGCATCACGCCCTTGAATATGGTCACCAGACTGACATCCCGGGCGACCGAATTGATCACAAACACATTTAAGCCAACCGGAGGTGTGATCAATCCCAGCTCCACGGTCATTACCACAATGATACCGAACCAGATGGGATCAAAACCCAATGCGGTAACGACCGGAAAGAGGATCGGCACGGTCAGAATAATCATCGCCATGGCATCCAGGACGCAGCCCAGGACGAAGTAGAAAAGCAAGATCACCAGCAGAATACCGTAAGGACCAAAAGGTAAACCGATCAGATACCCGGTGACCTGTTGCGGTGTCTGGGTAATCGTCAGGAAATAGCCAAACAGCAATGCTCCGATCAGGATTGTGAAGATGGTGACCGAGGTGCGAAGGGCATCAATCAGACACAGGCCGGTGGTCTTCAGGTCCAGTCTGCGTCGCACAATACCGATTAAAAAGGTAAAGAAAGCCCCCATGGCCGCGGCTTCTGTGGGCGTTACGATGCCACTGTAGATACCGCCGATAATCGCGCCAAACAACAGCACTACCGCCCAAATATTGCGTAGCGAACGCGTTTTTTCTTCCCACGTGGATGATTTACCTTCGGGTACTGAGCCGGGCTTTAAAATCGAGATGATCTTGATTACACCCAGGTGTAGGCAGATAGCCAGGATCCCGGGTATGATTCCGGCGATAAACAGCTGGCCGACATCCTGATCGGTAATAAAGCCATAAATGGCCAATACAATCGACGGCGGAATCAGGATACCCAAGGTGCCACCCGCGGCGATCACGCCGGTCGCCAAGGCGTCACTGTAGCCGGCTTTGCGCATCTCGGGCAGGGCGATCTTGGTCATGGTTGCGGCGGTGGCTACCGACGAACCACAGATGGCGGCAAAGCCACCGCAGGCGGTGATGGTGCCCATCGCCAATCCTCCCCGTTGGCGTCCAAACCAGGCATTGGTGGCCTGAAACAGCTCGCGGCTTAACCCGGTCGCGGTGGCAAAGCTACCCATCAAAATAAACATGGGGATCAGTGCCAGGGAATGGTCGGTGACGGTCCGTATCGGTGACATGGCCATCAGGTTCAAGGCCGGGGTGATGCCAGAAACCGCGGCAAAGCCGCCTAGCCCGACCAGCCCCATGGCGATACCTACCGGGACGCGTAGGGCCATCAGCAAAAACAGTACAACAAAGCCGACTACGGCAACTACATCGTTATCCATCGATCAGACCCCTTCGCTGTCCAGTGTGTCATCTTGCCAGTGTTGGTCCTCTGGGGAGATGCCGTGAAATAGAAAATAGAGCCGGGCACAGGTTGCCGCTACCGAGGCCACCACTCCGCCCCAGGCCAGAGCATAGAAGGGCCAGACCTGGATTCGCAGGTCAAAGGTTTCCTCATTGGAGGCGTACATGCTGCCGACTTTGTGCATCAGCATCCAGGCGAACAACAGGATAAACAGCAGCGTCACCAGGGTGGCAAAGATGTCCATCGCACGTTGTGCCTTTGGAGGCAGCAGGGTCCATAGAATATCCACGCTGATGTGTCCGCCGCGGTAGCTGACACTGGCCAGGCCCCACAGGATGCACACACCCAGCAGCAGGCGTGAGATATCAAAACCATCTGGAATAGGGGTTGTGAACAGGTAGCGAAAAACGGCAGAGATGAAGATCATTGCCGTAATCAGGCCTAATAGGCTGCTCGCAATGGTGTCAATGGTTAGCGCCCAGCGATGGAATTGGCTACTCGAGTTCACTTTGTGTCCTCAATTAATCAAATGAAAAACGGATGGGGAGGCAGCGGGCAGGGGTGTTCTCCCCAGCCCGGTTTAGCACTATTAACTTTATGGACAAATAGGTTCCATACCTATTTGTCCATCGCCCCCTAAAATATGTCGCAGTTGCGTGGAACTGCTTGATTTTATGGGGCTCGCATGGGTCTTCGACCCATGTTGACGCATCCTTGCGTCTCCAATTAACCCGCCAGGTTAATAGCCAATAGCGACTAGCCAGTAACGGTTTGATCACTCATAGAGCGCATCCGCCTGTTTCAGGGTCTTCAACAGGTCTTTATGCAGTGCACCCGCATCCAGCCCGGTACGTTTCATCCCATCCACCCACTCATCGTAGAGCGGTGCCGCGGCGGTGCGCCATGCCTGGATCTCATCGGCGGAGGGGGTATGTACGCTCTGCGTCGTATCGGCGAGGGTATCGAGCCGTCCCTGGGCTTCCCAGCCAGCCCAGCCTTTGGCGACCTTCTCGGCCCAGTCGGAGTTACAGTGATCATCAATGACCTGTTTTTGTGCTGGCGACATGCCTTCGTATTTGGCTTTGTTGAAGGTGACAACAAAGTTGACGACATAGAGCGGCATATCCAGGTGGTGGGTGGTCACCTTATTGATGCCAAACAGGCGCAGTGAATTCCATGGAAAGGTGATCAGGTCCGCGGTGCCTTTGGCCAACGCATCCCGGGACTCTGGCGCGGAGACCTGAACACTGGCCCCCCCCAGCTGTTTGGCAAAGCGTGCCATGGTGGCGTTGCCAGGACGGACTTTCTTGCCCTTGATTTGGTCGGGGTGGGTGATCTTCTCTTTGGTGTGAAGGGCACCTGGATCATGCAGGTGGGCGAAGCAGTACTTTACATCCCGCATCTCTTTGGCGTTATTGCGTCTATACCATTCATCCCAGGCGCGGGAGCCGGATACGGCGTTGGTGAAAAGGAAAGGTAGCTCACCCGCGGCGGCTACCGGAAAACGTCCGGGGCTGTAGCCCGGATTGGTCCAGATCACATCGGCGATACCGTCGCGCGCCATGTCATAGTGATCTTTCGCCTTGCCCAGCTGTTGCGCCGGGTAGAAATCAAACTTGATCGTACCCCCTGATGCCTGGGTAATGGACTCTGCCCAGGGAACAAAACCCAGCGGGTGTACCGGATGTTTGGCCGGTAACCAGTGGGCAAACTTAAGCGTAACTTCTTTATCAGCAGCGCTAACTACCCCGGTGGCTGCTAAAACAGCCACGCCCAATGCGGCAATTATTGTTTTCTTCAGCATAATCTCACTTCCCTCAGGATGTGGTCTACATAGACCTTGTGGTTTTATTACAGCGTCTCTTTTGTTGTTATATCGCTTAATAATTCACCTGCACCCAGGGGTGTCGCTATTCTCCCGGACTTACCTGTGATCCGCCTGGTGCATTATATTGCTGGCATTGTCGCCATTCCTGTTGTCACATTTTCCGCTTTTAGCGACCAATAGTGGTTGGTTAGATGTAACTTTGGGTCTGGCTCTAAATACCCCTGTTTTTGTTAAGGTTGGCGGAGTGCACTATATTTCACATATTTTCATTGCCTTTGCAACCATGGCGTACATTTTTTTATCTGACCGCCCTGCGGAAATTACTCCATATGTTCGTTCGGCTATTTACAGGTCCCTACAGCAGAATGTCGGTATCGGCTGATCCCGCGGGAGTCGATCAACAACCGACTGCAATGGCTGCCAGGGCAGAGCGCTCAAGCGCGGATGAAACAGGGATTAGGTTTCATCTTGGAGTCCTTTGGGGTTACATTGCGCTGCCGACAACCGTTGTGTTACTGCCGCTCCTCGCTGCTATCGCTGATTTTTAACCGGACACCCGTGCAATCCTATGAGTAATTACACGTCTGCCAACCACTACGCGTCCGTACTCTGTGCCCTGGCTCAGGATAAGGGGCTGGACGCAGATCGCCTGCTGGCGACAGCGGGTATCTCCAAGGATGTTCTTCAGCATCCCCGGGCGCGCGTATTGACCGACAAGATCTCTTCCATGGTGCAGCAGATCTGGGACGAGTTGCAGGATGAAAACATGGGGCTGACTCTGCAGCCATGTCGCCCCGGTGCCTTCCATATGCTGGGTAAGCTTATGGTTCACGCCCCCAGCCTGGGAAGGGCGATCGGTCGGGGTATCCAGTTCTATGCGATCTTGCTGCAGGATTACCAACTGCACTTAACGGTTGAGGGCGATGAGGCCTGTTTCTCGATTAAGCTACGCCGGCCCGAGCTGGATAGGGATAATCTGCTGGTCGAGCTGATCATGCTGTCGTGGCATCGATTCTGTAGCTGGTTGATCGGCCAGCACATCATCCTGACCGGGGCCACTTTCGCTTATCCCAGGCCGCCACACATCGATGAATACCAGTTTCTGTTTCCCTGCCCCCACGCTTTCGACCAGGGCGTCAATAGCTTCACTTTCAACACGCGTTATCTGAATCAAGCCCCCATCCAGAGCCACGAGAGTCTGAAATCCTTTATCGCCGGTTGCCCTACCAATCTGTTCGTTAAGCATAGTAACGACGAAAGTATTACCACCCGGGTCAGGCTGTTGATCGAAGCCGATATCGCCAACGGTTTTCCCGATCTGGTCGCGATGGCGGAACAGCTCAATATGAATAAACAGACCCTGCGGCTGAAGCTCAAGGCCGAGGGCTCCTCCTACCAGCAGATTAAGAATCTGCTGCGACGCGATAGCGCTATTTATCACCTGGTGCACCAACCCTCGCTGCCGATCAGTGAGATCGCCAATCTGGTCGGTTTCTCGGAACCTGGTGTTTTTATCCGCGCCTTTAAGGGCTGGACCGGCCTGACTCCTGGGCACTACCGCACCGATAAGTCCTGAGTGAAAATTCGCTGATTGACCCCGCCATTGGGGGGTGTCTGCCGTGCTGTCTCGGCTCGGCTGCGGCCCTGTTTGCGGATCAGGGCGAACTTTCATGCCAATTTATCTTATGTTTTATGCCATTGAGATAATCCACCTGTTTCATAAAGATACCTTGAATCCATGGGCTCACTCTCCGAGTGAAACGCCATGAGCCGACGGGAATCAAAATCAGGGGGCGTAATCACCCGGATTGACGGATTTCATCACTATCCTACTTTCGAGGTTACCGCATGCCGTTTATCGCCGAAATTCCCTACGGAGCCTATTGGTCCACCCCGTTTAGTAAATGGCAAGGCAGTCTGTCGCACCTTAACAGCGTAGAGTTCGCTGCCTATGTCGCCAAAGATGAGCTGGGCAAACGGCAGATAACCCCGGACCAGTTCGATTACTGTGTATTTGGCAGCTCCGTCCCCCAAAAGCACTCTTTTTACGGTGCGCCCTGGTTGATGGGTATGATTGATCCGGCGAGTCGGGTAAGCGGTCCTACCATTGGTCAGGCCTGCGCCACCGGTGCGCGAACGTTGCTCAACGCCACCCAGGAGATCGAGTCGGCACTGGCCACCTGCACCCTGATTGTTACCGCCGACCGCTGCTCCAATGGCCCCCATCTGTATTACCCCAACCCCAAGGGGCCGGGCGGAACCGGTGAGCATGAAAATTGGGTGATGGATAATTTCGGCTGCGATCCCCTCGGGCGCCATGCCATGCTCGACACCGCCGAGAACGTGGCGGCCAAGCACGGTATCAGCACCGCGGCGCAGCACGAACTGGTGCTGCAGCGCCAGCAGCAATACGCCATGGCCACCGCCGACGATTACGCCTTTCAGAAACGCTATATGAGCCTGCCGTTTAACGTACCGACGGCCAACTACAAGCGGATCGCCACTTGCCTGCAGGGTGACGAGGGGCTGACCCTGTCTGATCCGGAAGGGCTCGCCAAGCTGCGTCCGGTCAAGCCCGGCGGGTCCGTCACCTTTGGTGGTCAGACCCACCCGGCGGATGGCAATGCGGCGCTGATCATGGCCACCCCGGAAAAAGCCCAAACGCTGAGCACCGATGCCAGCATCCGCATTCGTGTGCTCGGGTTTGGCTCGGCCCGCGTGGGCCTCGCCCATATGCCGGAAGCCACCGTGCCCGCCGCCCGCATGGCGCTGCAAAACGCAGGCCTGAGCATCGCCCAGATGAACGCCATCAAGTCTCACAACCCCTTTGCCGTCAACGACCTGCTCTTTGCCAAGGAGATGGGCATCGATGTCGGCAGCATGAATAACTATGGTAGCTCCCTGATCTGGGGCCATCCTCAGGGGCCGACCGGCTTGCGTTCGGTCATCGAGCTGATCGAAGAGCTGGTGCTGCGCGGTGGCGGCTACGGACTGTTTCAAGGCTGCGCCGCTGGTGATTCCGCCATGGCGGTGGTGATCCAGGTGGATAACCGTTAGTCCGAGCGATTCAGCGATTCAGCGATTCAGCGATTCAGCGGTCAGCACAGGGTGCCGTCTAACAACAATAATGAGGTTTTTTATGTCTTCCAAACACTATAACGCGATCACCCGGGTCGCCGTGATCGGGGCCGGTACCATGGGGGCGGCCATCGCCCAGCATTTCCTGATGAAGGGGCTGCAGGTCACCCTGGTCGATAACCAACAGGCCGGGCTGAAGCGTGGTCTGGGCAATATCCAAACCTCTCTTGCCGAAGCGGTGCAGCGACGGATCCTTACGGAAGCCCAAAAGGCCACGTTGCTCGGAAATCTTGCTAGCAGCACCGACTATGCACAGCTCAGTAACTGCCAGTTTGTTGTCGAGGCCGTGTTCGAGGACTTTCAGGTCAAACAGGCGGTCTTTAAAAAGGTCGAGGCGCAGGTACCTGCTGACTGTATTATCGCCTCCAATACCTCCTCATTTTCCATCACCGAACTGGGCTCCGTACTGCAGCAACAGGATCGTTTTCTGGGGGTGCATTATTTCTACCATGCGGCCAAGAACAAACTGATCGAGATCATTCCAGGCAACAACACCACCCAAATCTACATTGACCAGTTAACCGCCTTCTATCATGCCAATGACAAGACTCCGATCGTGGTCGCCGATGTTTACGGCTTTGCGGTCAACCGTTTCTTCGTGCCCTGGTTAAATGAGGCGACCCGCTTGCTGGAAGAGGGGCTGGGGAGCATCCATTTTATCGACGCTGTAGCGGTCGAGGCCTTCCAGGTGGGCATGGGGCCCTTTGCCTTGATGAATGCGACGGGGGTGCCCATCGCCATGCATGCGGCGCAGACGTTAGCCGACCATTTCGGCCCCCTGTACGCCCCGTCCGAATCTCTCAAGTCCCAGGTGGCCGCCGGCAAGGATTGGGATTGTGAATCCAGGGCGCTCAGCACCCGTGATGGTTGCAACTGCGAGCAAAGCGTACGCGAACGCCTGCTGGGGATCACCCTGGGTGTCGCCGCGCAAATGGTCAGCGAAAAGGTTGCCAGTGCCACCGACACCGACCTGGGTGCGCGCCTCGGCTTGCGCTGGCCTTTTGGTCCGTTCGAGATGATGCAGCAGCTCGGGGAAGAAAAAGTCGCGACGCTGGTGACCGCTGCCTTTGCCCGCTGGCGACAGCCCTTACCGGCCATTATCCGTGACCGGAACGCAGCGGCGATGGCGGTCAATCATGTCAGTAGTCACGTGCTGGGCACGACCGGGATGATAGAGTTCAACCGCCCCGATGCCATGAATGCATTAAATGAAGGGGTCGTCGCACAGCTCGCGGAGTGCTTCGACACGCTGGAACAGAATCCAGGTATCGATAAAATCGTTCTGTTCGGACGTGGCAAGGCCTTTGTTGCCGGTGCCGATATCAAGTTCTTCGTCGATAATATCCTTAACCAGAATTTGCAACGGATCTACAACTTCACCCTCGAGGGGCAGCAGCTGCTGTCACGCATTGCCGCTTCAACCAAACACACCATTGCGTATTTAGACGGTTTAGCCTTAGGCGGCGGCGTCGAACTGGCGCTGGCCTGCGACCAGCGGGTCGGCACCTCACGCACCGTCGTCGCTTTTCCCGAGACCGGCATCGGCATCTATCCGGGTCTGGGTGGCACCCAGCGCACGACTCGCCTGGTGGGCAAAGGGATGGCAAAATTCCTGGTTGCGACAGGCACGATGCTGAATGCTACACAAGCACTGTCCAGTGGCATGATGGATGCTGTCGTTGGTCCTTGCGTGACCCTGGAGGAGGTTGCCGCAATCAACGTAGTTGCTGGTCTGCGGCCGACCAATGACGCCTCGGTGCAGGCATTCGCCAACTACGATGGGCTGCTTAGCAGCGCTATCTTTGACGATCCTCAGTTCAAGAAGCACGAGAAAGCATTGAAGCAGAAAGCACCTTTGGCATTGGCGAAGGCGATGAATCTGATCGATGCAGGGGCCGACCTTGAGCTGGTCGACGCCCTGGAGCTGGAACTGGCGGGACTGTATGAGATGTTCTCCACCCAAGACGCCCTCAAGGGGCTATCCGGCATCATCAACCGTCAGAAGGTGGTCTTTAACGGCGCGTAACTCGATCTAATGCGCGCTGGATTGATACGGCCACCAGTGGTCTTAGTTGGCGGTGCTATCCCCCGCATTCTGGGGCACCTCACTGAGTTTGTGGCACGTCTAATGAGCAATGACAACCCAAATAAAACGGCGTCCATGCCGTAATCTGTCCGTTATCAGATGCGAAACTGCGTGACCAATTGCTGTAGTTGGGTCGAGGCGGTATTGAGTTCCTGTGATGCCCCTGACATCTGGGTGCAGCCTGCTGCCAATTCGATTGCGGAATCCTTGACCGAATCGATGCTGCGGTTGATCTCCTCGGCGACCGCACTTTGCTCTTCGGCGGCGCTGGCTATCTGGGTGTTGGCCATGGAGATCTGGTCGGAGGAGCCTTTTCTCGCTTCCAGGGCATCGCCGGCGCGGTGAATCTGCGCCACGCTGGCTTGGGCCTGTTCAGAGCTGCTATTCATGACACTGACTACGCTCTTGGTACCCTGCTGCAGGCGCTCGATCATCGCCTTGATTTCACCAGTAGAATCCTGGGTGCGTGCGGCGAGACTGCGCACCTCGTCGGCCACCACGGCAAAGCCGCGACCCTGTTCGCCCGCGCGGGCTGCTTCGATGGCGGCATTCAGTGCGAGCAGGTTGGTCTGATCCGCGATGCCACGAATAACGTCGAGAATGGAGCTAATATTGTTCACCTCGCCCGCTAGCGACTCTATCGATTCCGAGGCGCAGCTAACCTCATCCGTCAGTTTGCTCACCATCGCCATGGAGGTGCTGACGACGGTGGCCCCCTTCACTGGCGACCCTCTGGGTATCTTGAGCTGCACTGTTGGCTTTCAGCGCGCTCTGGGCAACCTCCGCCGAGGCGCGGGTCATTTCGTTGATAGCCGCAGCAGACTGTTCCATCTCTTGCTTCTGTAGATCGGAATGGCAGCGCGTGTGCTCCGAAACGGTTGCAATATGGCGGCTGGAGGTGGCGACCTCCTTGGCGCTGGTATCGATCAGCTGTACCTGCTGGCGTAGTTTGAGCGCTAGGTCTTGCAGCGAGATTGCCATGGTGCGGGTATCCAGCAATCCCTCTGCATGGATATCGCGGGTCAGGTCGCCGTTGGCACAGTGGCGCATCTCATCGGCGATGCGGCAAAGCTGTACGGTGGCTGGAAGAAGAGTCCAGATCGTGAGCAGAACGCAGCCCCTCGACCTTCTGGCAGTACTTGGACCGCCAGTATCAAAGTGTGCTGGATGTTACAGGGGCTTATTGAAAGGGTGGGCGCACGGGGGATGGTAGCCCCCCCTCTGTTTGGCGATCGATGCCGGTTAGCCTGGATTACGACGGTTCTAGGAGGCTGATCGAGAATAGCGAGCGTAGCGAGAGATCTGTATTCTGAGTCAGAGTTGACGTTCATTGGCGAAGATAAATCGACAGGACAGTCGATTTACACAGCGAAGCTGCCCGTAGGGCAAGCTGCAGGGATATGCAGCTTGTGATAAATCGACAGGACAGTCGATTTACACAGCGAAGCTGCCCGTAGGGCAAGCTGCAGGGATGCAGCTTGTGAATAGTGGTTCTATTTGCCAAAAATGAGCGTCAAATCTGGCCCCTCTCTAACTTAAGAGAGTCGGGTTTCGCACGACTGCATGGATGCAGGAGGTAGAGCAACGCAGGAGCTATTGCCGAGTAGGTCAGCCTATTCTCGGTCAGTCTCCTAGGCTTGTGTCTATCCAGCTCAAGGCCGCCATCACGGCAGGGAAGCCAATCGTACTGGTCAGTAAAATGATCGCGTGATGAATCTCATCCGGGCTAGCGCCCGCATTTCTTGCCTGTCTGGCATGGCTATGGACTGCACCTTCGGAGCGGATACTGGCGGCAGCCGCTAATTGGATAAGCTGCGCAGTCTTGGCTTCGATAGGGCCCTCCTGTTTGACCGCTTTACCCAGGTTATCGATCGCCTCGGCAAGCTTTGGGTGACGCTGCTGCATGTGGGTGAATGTCTTGGGGAGTGACGTTGTCGGCATAATAAATTGCTCCTTGGTCGCTATGAGGTCAGGCGCTTGCCCCACCGTAGTCGGATGATCGGGCTGTCTTGATCTGCATGCCCAGGTTATCGATCGCCTCGGCCAGCTTTGGGTGACGCTGCTGCATGTGGGTGAATGTCTTGGGGAGTGACGTTGTCGGCATGATAAATTGCTCCTTGGTCGCTATGAGGTCAGGCGCTTGCCCCACCGTAGTCGGATGATCGGGCTGTGTTGATCTGCAAGGTCTCAGTGTGACGTTGCGATTGTTGGGTGGTCAGGTGCTAACAGATCATCCGGTCTGCCCGCGTCAGTTTTGCTGTAGTCACAGACACCCTCGGGGAAAATTTGCTCTAGCTGTTGCTGGTAGCGACGCATATCAATATCACCATAGAGGCCCTGAGATAGGGCCTGCTGGACCGGCATCAGTTGGCATTTAAAGAGATCTCCCGACCAGGGGCCTCCTGCCTGAATTCTGCTGTTGCTGTACATCGGGTATAGTTTTTGGCATGCGCCCTCTTTTTTGTTATTCCACTCGCCATCCCATACACCCGCTCCCTGATATACCACGCTGGCATCGGCTGCAAAGCAGCTATCTTGCAAGGTGTCAGGTTTTGTATCATTGGTTGCATCAACGCTGGCAACCAGGGATGAGCCTTCTTTATTGAGTAGCCACTGATCCATCATTACAAAAGCATCGTTGACCGGGCTGAAATCTTTATGGGCTATCCAGATGACATGATTATTAGCCTGTCCGTTGGCCTGGATGAGTCTTAGCCGGCTATAAAAAGATGCCGAAACATGGTGCATATTGAGGTCGTTTTCAAGATAGTGGCGCACATCAATGATGGGCAGCGAGAGTTTGCCGACAAACACCTGCCCCGAGCGGTATGCGGACTGCATCGCCGCTATCGACCCCGCGTGTCTTGGGGCAACCTGATGTTCAATGTCAGAGATATTATGATTGCCCCATAGCGATAGCCATAACGGCATTTTTCTCCCGAGCGGGGTGATGATAACCTCCTGTTGCATCTCAGCCTGTGGCTTCCATCCGCCAATTTTGCTATTTAAATCAATAAAATCATCAATCGATAAACGCCCGTCTTGCAAGGCTGTTAAACCGTACTGGACCCCGACGTTGTCCCAGGTAGAGCGGCCAAAACCATCGCGATCGGTGCCCAGAAGAGTGACTACATCCTGCCAATAACTCCAGTTAACCTGGTCGACCACATCCGGATGAAAAAAATCTCTTAGGAAACCCTGTTTAGGATTGTTGATATAGCTGGATAAGCCGAAATAGCCATTAATGCACTCGCTGTTTCCTGTGGGTAGTGAGGGCGCAAAACCGGCCATGATCTGATTAACAGGCAACAGGTAGGGTATACGCTGCGGGAAGTCATTCAGCGCGTTCATCCCCTCCACCCACTGTCGTCTGCGCCAATCCTTCCAGTGACGCTTGTTTTCGGCACGGAAGGCGAAATAGTTATTAAGTAGATCGCAATCTAGGGCGTAGGTTGTCTGGGTGATCATATCCGGATAGGAGTACAGGGGGATCAGGCCATCGAGGATACCGGTACTGTTTTGGCCGATCACATATTGCGCTAAACCACCGCCTGAACCCCCGATACCCACGGTGTAGAGCGGGTTACCGTATAGGCTGGTAAATTGCCTCTTCACCCGTCTGGCGGTATCTTCTGCAAGCAGCATATTATAGCCGTAGCTGGTTTTGTTGCCGCTTGAACTGATAACCGCGTAACCCCCGGTCAGCTGCTTGGTGAGGCGCGCCATGAGTTTTTCAGGCCGCTGCCGACCCTGGCGAAAGCCCAGCCCGGTACCGCCATGAAATTGATAGATGAGCCGTTTATTCCATTCTATCTTAGCGACACGCGCACCGATCTCGCTCGCGGCTATCGGTACCACCAAGGTATAAATAAAACGGTTAATGGTGCCTTGCTCGACCCTGAATAATTTGCCATCGATGCGCGTTAAAGCCGCAGGGTCTGCGAGCTGACTCTCTGGCACTTTGTTAATTTCGTCGTCTGTATTGATGCTGTAGTAGCTTAACTGGCTATTGACCGCACAGTCTTTGCTGTAACCGATAATATGCTTGCGTGCATCGATAGACCGATAAACGGGCACGCCATATCCTTGCTGGTTATCGATTAATGGCTGACCTAGATCAGAATCCAGCGACATGCAGTAAAAAGGGTATTGTGACGGACCTGAATATAGACTCTCCGATGGCCCCTGCTGGCCAATTTGAATGGGGAAGTCAAAGGTCTCATCCGGCCTGGTGCTGTTGCGGATATGGTTGCCAATAGGCAGAGGCGGGTTGTCGGCAGCCGGGGCTACTTTTTTAACTTGTCGGTAGGCATGTGATCCGGAGGTGTCCCAAAAGCTGATGCCGACAGCTACAGCTACAGCTACAGTCACTCCCAGTACGAGGCATAAGATAATACGTTTTCTTATCATCATGGCTAGGCTCCTGAGTCACAGGACGATTACAATTTATAGACACGGCTCCCTGTTTGACATTTAATCTTAAAAATACTCCCATCACCCAGTGGTTGTTATCAGGTTTCATTGCTGGATGGTTAAACAACAATCTGGTAACTATTAACCCATTTGTCCATCGCCCCTAAAATCTGCCGCAGTTGCGTGGAGCTGCTTGACTTTCAGGGACTCGAATTGGTCTTCGACCCGTGTTGTAACTATCATATAACTACCTTGTACCTATCAAGCAATTATTAAGCCAGTTTATAGGGGTGTTGTTTTTCAGAGTGTTGCGTTATATGAGACTGGCCAGTGGGAATGATTGTAAATAAAGGTGACAGCGCTAGCCCGATCAGATGATCCGGTTATCGGTGGCGAGTCCTGCTGCGCAGGGCCCTGGCTGCAGCGTCTTTCAGGGTGCCGGACAACATCAGCCGTTGGCGTGGGGTCGGTTGTTAATCCTCGCAGCGGGTTATGGAATGCCCGCAGCGTCAGGTTCAATCGTTATGTAGCCCTCCATGCCGTCTTCCCTGTGACCAGGAATGCTGCAAAAAACTTCGTATTCGCCAGCGATGACAGGCACGAGATACATCGCCACCTTGCCATTAGGGCTTAATTGAATGCTATGGATATGCGGAGTACTGATCGTCGTGCCATCGACGGTAATCTCGTGGACTACGATGCCATGGAAGAAGTCTATATCAACGAGGTCATGGGTCACACGGCTACTGATGTTATCCAGGATGAGCTTATAGGGCTGATTAAGCTTGAGGTATACATCGTCAGGGTTAAAAATGTTGTCGTCCAGCACGATCAAGACCGTTTGGGCTTGATCCCAATCGATTGCTGCCGGTAGCCAATCTAACGTGGGGTCCTCGTACCCCATCTCGGCGTAGGAGGGAGCAGACAGGATCATTATGAATGCCAAAAGTGTTCTTTTCAACGCTGTGTTTGCCAATTTATATCCGCCCGGAACGCAACAAAGTCAGCAATTTACCCTGTTTGACTCTGCGAATCATTAATCCAGGTCAGATATTTCTGTTTTAGGGAGGTTGCCGGGTGCGTGAGAGCGCCCCCCTGTGTCCTTAGGCGTCATCTGGGGGGGCAGCGGGTTCGTGCTAAGTGCGAAACTGTGAAATCAAGGACAGCAGGTTACCTGCCAGGTCGGCGAGTTCGCGGCTGCCTGTCGCGGTGTGACGACCTCTCTCAAAGTTCTCCTCTACCGCCTCGGAGATACTGTTGATACTACGATTGACCTCCTCTGAAACCGCAGATTGTTCTTCAGAGGCGCTGGCGATCTGGGTGTTCATATCATTGATCGTGGTAATGGCGGTGGTGATGATTTCGAGGGCCTCAGCAGCATGGGTGGCCTGCTCCACGGCTCACCACATGTTGGTGAGCCAAAGAGAAACAGCGTGGCATCTTGGTGCTCAAACCGTTCATCCAGTGTGGGTTGTGAGTCAATATTGGCGAATAAATGAGTGTGCATGAATAGCTTCTGTTAGGGAACCTGCGAACAAGTCCAAATGCAGAAACGCTTGGGGACTTATTCGTAGGTTCCTTAGGGCATCTTAGTGTTCCGCCGGGGGCTGTGATTCTAATGCAGGTTATATTCTTTGTGCTTGGATCTCTTTAATAACCCAGGGTAGTCTTTATAGCGCGGCCTGCGCAATTACCATCGCCAGCCAGCGGGCGCGTGGCACCATTGCGGCTATACACGTGGAGAGAATAGTGATTATTTGCGAAACCGAACGGATACTAATCAGACCGCTGGCAGTGAGTGATGTATCGGCCCTGTCTGAGATGCTGGCTGATCCGGACGTTATGAAACACTCGATCCGGGGTGTTTGTGATGAGACAGCTACGCGTAAATTTGTCAGTGGCTGCTTGTCTA
>JBALTG010000052.1:0-29350 GCA_036964625.1 Motiliproteus sp. | reverse complement strand
CCTGCAGGCGATCTCTTCGCCGTTGCTGTGCTAAAAAATAATAAGATCGCCGGGAGCTCCGTGGCTCCAAGATTCAGGCTAGCGCCCCAACAGATGCTGACAAAAGACAATTGATACAGAGTCCTCACGTAGGATGTAGTGCGGCACAAACCACATCAGGGTACAGGTGCTACTTCTTGATTGATGCGGTTCGTAAGCTCACAGCATCCAACGGGATCGCGAGAATAGATCGGCTGAATCATGGCTGAGCTTTGTGGGTAATCAGGTGGTGATATGTCCTGGATTTAAGACACGTCTTCCGTCCCAAGGTCGGCCGGGAGTTGCTTCTGGATTAGCGGAGATGCGGGGTAAGGTCGGAAATGATGTGTAAGGGGTTGTTTTAGCCTCGCTTAAAACCCCGTTATAACGCATCATAAGTGCCTTTTTCTGGCGTAGCCGGGCGGCGTGATTGAGGTTGCAGGCCTTCCCTCGACTCACGTCAGGGCGGCTGGATTATCGTGACCACGCCCCCTATTGCGGCTAAATAACGACTAAATAACGGCAAAATTTGACTGGCGACAATGTACTGATATGAGCTCCACCGTTGTGCTTGACGATAGCGCTAGCAGTCTCACCAACGCGTACCTGGTGCGTGTTTTCGGCCCCCTTTATTTCGCACGGGGTGAGGACTATTTTCACACGCAACGGGTGCTGTCTGTCGCGCCGCTCATTCGGGAGGGGAGTGTCGGGATCACGGGGTCGGTGCGCGGGTCCGGGCGTCATATTTATAGCCAGAACATTACCCTGCTGCCTGCTCAGGGCGCTGCGGATACGACGGCCATCTTTGGTGTCTGCAGTTGCCCTGTGCGCTCGAATTGCAAGCATGTGGTGGCCGTTGTTCTCACCTATCGAGAATCCCTGCGGTTACAAAAAGAGACCTCGATGCCGGTGGAGGGGCTGTCCGCTGACCGGCACTTGGCTGACTGGCAAGACCAGTTCGCGAGCTGTTTAGCACCGCAGGATTTTCCGAATCCAGCGCCAGAAACGCAGTGCTTGATCTACTTGATTAAACGCACCCCGCATCGTCATCGGTCCGATTATCGGTTGGACGTGCACTCGGCGCGTCGTTTAAAGCGGGGTGGGTTTGGTGCATCCACATACTTTTCTCTGACTAATCTGAATCAGAGGTATTCAGTGCCGCGCTGGATTACCGCGGTTGACCAGCAGATTGCCTGGCTGGCAGGCGGGGCCTCGGGAACGGGGCACATGGCGGCGTTGGTCGGCGATCTGGGAACGGTGCTGTTGCAGCGGCTGATCGCGAGCGGTCGCTGTTACCTGGAGTCCCAGCAGCAGCCGCCGTTGTATCTTGATGAGCCGCGATCATTGCCGCTGGAGTGGCTCTACGATGCCGACCAGGTCGTTCTCACGCTGAACCCGGAGGGCGCCAGCGGCGACTGGTTTTGCCTGCCAACCCGGCCGCCCTATTATGTGATACCGGCAACGGGCGCCTGCGGCCCTCTGCTTACCGAACATTCGGCTGTGGCCGTTGATCTGTTACGGGTGATGCCACCCTGTGCGATCGACCAGCTTCCGGCGCTGGGGATTTTTTTTCAACAGCAGTATCCGGGGGCACCGCTGCCGCTGCCTCCTGAGGCCAATGTTGAGGTTATTGCAGAGATGCCTCAGCCCTGTTTGACGTTGCTGGGGCTTCCTCATTCTGGCACCGACGGTTGCGATCATGTAGTGCGGTTAGAGTTTGACTACGGAGCTCAGCGCTGCGCGCCGGAGATGGGGTCCGCGCAGTACTGCTCTTTGCGCGCCCGTCACTCCGTGGCAGATGCCAGCGACTACCGGACGTCACATCAGCAGGGGCAAACCCTGGTGTTGGTGCAGCGGCAACTGGCTGAGGAGGAGCTGGCAGTAGCGCAGCTGTTCCAGCTGGGATTTGCGTGGGTACGAGAACCCGGATCTGATCCGCACGCGCAGGCAGATTTTTCCTTTGGGGCACATTCGCGCGCTGGCTCTGCTGCGCGCTGGCATGAATTTTTATCGCAGGATCTGCCGTCGTTGCGCGATGCAGGATGGCTGATCAGCATCGATCCCTCTTTTCAGATGCAGTTTTCCGAGGCCCGGCAGTGGCAGGGTGAGTTGCAACCTGGCGAGGCGGGTTGGTTTGATCTCAGCCTGAGCATTGATATCGATGGACAGTCGGTTGAGTTACTGCCGCTGATCGAACAGTTTTTTGACCAGGCTTTTGTTGCGCAACAAAGGACTTCACAACCAAGGCTTCCGCAACGGGGTTTACCGGCGTCTCTGCGGGCGGAGGGTTGGGACGCCGAGGATGGATCGATTCCGCCCCATCATTTGGTTGAGATCGGTGCGGGGCATTGGCTTAAGCTGCCCATCGCCGAGCTGCTGCCGGTTATCAATACGCTGCTGGAACTGGGCTCGGATAAGGTGTTTGAGGATGCGCAGGTTGTTCGCCTGCGAAATTCGGACCTGGCGAAGTTAGCGTTGCTGAGCGAGGGCGCTCAGGCAGAGGGCTCTGCTACGGGTCTTGCCGCGATCGGCAGCGAGCCCGTGTCGCCCTGGTGCGGCGATGCTGCGTTGCTCGACCTGCTGGCTCAGCTCCGCAGCTTCGACGGCATCGCTTCGGTGGCGGCCCCTGATGCACTGCAGGCCGAGCTCAGAGACTACCAGCAGCAGGGGGTTAACTGGCTGCAGTTTCTGGGTAAGTACGGTTTTGGCGGAATCCTGGCGGATGACATGGGGCTGGGTAAAACGGTGCAAACCCTGGCGCATCTGCTGGTCGAAAAACAGTCGGGGCGGTTGCACTCGCCGGTGTTGATCGTGGCCCCCACCAGTGTGATCGGCAACTGGGTGCGCGAGGTGCGGCGTTTTACTCCGGATCTGAGTGTCACCCTACTGCACGGTAAAGACCGCTATCTGCAGGCGCCCGCTACAGACCTGTGGGTCACCACCTATGCCCTGCTCAGTCGTGATCTGGTCCGGCTGCAGCAGCAGGATTTTTCCTGGGTGATCCTGGATGAGGCCCAGGCGATTAAAAATCCCAGTTCCAAGACGGCGCAGGCTGCTTGTCGGTTAAACGCGGGCTCCCGGTTGTGTCTGACCGGCACCCCGATGGAGAATCATCTCGGTGAACTCTGGTCGCTGATGGACTTTATTATGCCGGATTACCTGGGCAGCCGACGTGATTTTACGGCGCGTTTCCGGCGCCCGATCGAGCAGGGCGACCGGGACCAGCAGCGGCGCCTGGTGCAGCAGATACGCCCCTTTATGTTACGGCGTACCAAGGAGGCGGTGCTGCAGGAGTTGCCACAGAAGACCGAGATTATCCGCAGTATGCCCTTGGCGGGCGATCAGGCGCGGTTGTACGAGAGTATTCGTATCGCCATGCATAAACGGGTCAAGCAGTTACTGGAGCAAAAGGGGCTCGCTAGCAGCCAGATAGAGATGCTGGATGCGCTCCTCAAGCTACGCCAGGTCTGTTGTGATCCGGCGTTGGTGAAGCTCGATAGTGCGAAAGGGGTGGTGCAATCGGCAAAAATGCAGATGCTCAAAGAGATGCTCCCCGAACTGATCGAAGAGGGCCGGCGAATTTTGATCTTTTCACAGTTTACCAGCATGCTGCAGATTATTGGTACGGCCCTGGATAACTTGAATATCCCTTACACCAAGCTGACCGGCCGAACCCGCAAACGGGACGAGGTGATCAGCCGCTTTCAGAACGGCGAGGTTGCGGTGTTTCTTATCAGCCTTAAGGCCGGTGGCGTGGGGTTGAATTTGACCCAGGCGGATACGGTGATCCACTACGATCCCTGGTGGAATCCCGCGGCGGAGCAACAAGCGACCGATCGGGCTCATCGGATGGGGCAGGATAAGCCGGTATTGGTGGTGAAGCTGGTCACCGAAGGCACCGTGGAGGAGAAGATCATCGCCCTGCAGGCACGCAAGCAGCATCTAGCTCAGGGGCTTTACGGGGCGGTAGATCAGGATACGAAGCCGTTGGCCGCAGAGGAGCTGTTGGCGCTGTTTCAGCACTGATTAGGCGACAGGCGCACACCGCTCCTGGCGTATTTTGGGGTTGGCGAACAGGCGCGATTGACGGCTAATGGCTGTAAATGGTTGGTAGTTATTTTATAAGGACGTTAACGTGAAAATTGTTATTACCGGTGGGGCCGGTTTTATCGGCAGTGCCGTGGTTCGTCATCTGCTTACCCGCACCGAACATCTGGTGGTCAATCTGGATGCGCTGACCTATGCGGGTAACCTCGACTCGATTGCGGCCGTGGCGTCGAATCCCCGTTACCGCTTTGAGCAGGTCGATATCTGCGATGCCGCCGCTGTGGGTCGCGTGTTTAAACAGCAGCAACCCGATCTGGTGATGCACCTCGCGGCTGAGAGTCATGTAGATCGCTCCATTGATGGGCCGGGGGCGTTTATTCAGACCAATGTGATCGGCACCTATAATCTGCTCCAGGCGGCCCTCGAGCATTGGCGTAGCCTGGATCTTCAGCGTCAGGCGGACTTTCGGTTTCACCATATCTCCACCGACGAGGTCTATGGTGATTTGGAGGGGCCGCAGGCGCTGTTTGTCGAAACCACCGCCTACGCGCCCAGCTCCCCCTATTCCGCCAGCAAGGCCAGTTCGGATCATCTGGTGCGTGCCTGGCATCGTACCTATGGCCTGCCGGTTGTCGTGACCAACTGTTCCAATAACTACGGCCCCTACCATTTTCCGGAAAAGCTGATCCCCCATGTGATTCTCAATGCGCTTCAGGGCAAGCCGCTGCCGGTGTACGGCGATGGTCAGCAGATTCGCGATTGGCTTTATGTTGAGGATCACGCTCGGGCCCTGTGTCTGGTGGCAACCCAGGGGCGGATTGGCGAGACCTATAATATCGGCGGCCATAATGAGAAAACCAACCTTGAGGTGGTGGAGACGCTCTGTGACCTGCTGCAGGAGCTGGTGCCGGTGTCGGAGCAGTTAAACCTGCCCTATCGTCAACTGATTCGCTTTGTCAAAGACCGACCCGGGCATGATCTGCGGTATGCGATCGATGCCTCCAAGATAGAGCGTGAATTGGGTTGGCTGCCCGAGGAGTCGTTCGCGAGCGGTATCCGCAAAACGGTGCGCTGGTATCTCGACAATCGCAGCTGGTGGCAGCGGGTACTCTCCGGGGCTTATAAACTGGAGCGGATGGGGCGCTAAGAGCACAAGTGTCGGGTTGAAACCCGACCTTGTATCCCTGTAGGTCGGATATATCGACGGGTTCTGTTACCGTATAAATAATGTGCGTTCAAGGAATAGGCATCGATGAAGCCCTATAAAGGAATAGTTTTGGCGGGTGGCTCCGGCACCCGGTTACATCCGATCACCCGTGGCCTGTCCAAACAGATGCTGCCGATTTATGACAAGCCGATGATCTACTACCCCCTGTCCGTGCTGATGTTAGCGGGTATCCGCGAGATTCTGATCATCACGACCCCCGATGATCTGCCGGGTTATCGGAATTTGTTGGGCGACGGCAGTGCTTTTGGTATCGAATTGAGTTACGCCGAGCAGCCCACGCCCGATGGCTTAGCGCAGGCGTTCGTTATTGGCGAAGCGTTTATCGGTGATCACCCGGTCTGCTTAGTGCTGGGCGACAATATTTTCTATGGCCAGTACTTCACCGACAAGCTGCGCTCTGCGGCTTCGCGGGCCACGGGGGCGACGGTGTTCGGCTACCATGTCACCGATCCGCACCGTTTTGGTGTGGTCGAGTTTGATGCTGCGGGGCGGGCGGTCAGTATCGAGGAGAAGCCTGCAACCCCCAAATCCAACTATGCGGTTACGGGTCTGTATTTTTACGACAACGCGGTGATCGACATTGCCAAGTCGATTAAACCCTCGGCCAGAGGCGAGCTGGAGATTACCGACGTTAACATGGCCTATCTGGCGCGGGGTGAGCTGCAGGTGGAGCTGCTCGGGCGTGGTTTTGCCTGGCTGGATACCGGGACTCACGATTCACTGCTGGATGCTGGCCAGTTCGTCGCCACGGTCGAGAAGCGGCAGGGGTTGAAAATCGCCTGCCTTGAGGAGATCGGCTTTCGTCAGGGCTGGCTCAGTCGTGCAGCACTGTTGCAGCAGGCCGAGGTTCTGTCCAAGACCGGTTATGGTCAGTATCTGCTGCGGCTAGTGGAGGAGTCTGACTGATGCGGGTGATCGATACCAAGCTGGCAGGGGTGAAAATTATTGAACCCAGGGTGTTCGGCGATGCGCGCGGTTTTTTTTTGGAAACCTTTCAGGCGGATCGCTATGCCGAAGCGGGCATAACCCAGCCTTTTGTGCAGGATAACCACTCACGTTCGGGCCAAGGGGTGCTGCGCGGGCTGCATTTTCAGAAAACCAAACCCCAGGGTAAATTGGTGCGCGTCGTGCGCGGTGAAGTGTACGATGTGGCGGTGGATATTCGTTTGGGATCGCCAACCTTTGGCCAGTGGGAAGGGGTTGTTTTGTCCGATGACAATAAACGCCAGTACTGGCTGCCGCCCGGCTTTGCGCACGGGTTTGTGGTGCTCTCAGACAGTGCTGATTTTGAATACAAGTGCACCGATTATTACGATCCCGGCGATGAAGGCTGCCTGCTCTGGAATGATCCCACGGTCGGGATTGACTGGCCCATCGCTAATCCGCTGCTTTCCGCTAAGGACCAGCAGGGTCTGCGTCTTGAGGCGCTGCTAAAATGAAGATCCTGCTGACCGGCGCCGAGGGGCAGTTCGGGCGCTGTTTTCAGGATCGCTGCAGGGATCATACCCTGGTCGCGTTGAGTCGGGCCGGGCTGGATATAACCGATCGCGCCGCTGTTCGTGCAGCGTTGGCGCGGCATCAGCCCGATCTGGTCGTTAACGGCGCGGCTTACACGGCTGTCGATCGTGCCGAACAACAGCGGCAGCTGGCGTTTGCGGTGAATCGTGATGGCCCCGAAAATTTGGCCATAGGCTGTGCTGAACGTGGCCTTGTGCTGATTCATATTTCCACCGATTACGTCTTTGACGGCACGGCCACCTCGCCCTACGTGCCCGAATCAGCCGTTAACCCTCAGAGTGTCTACGGCCAAAGCAAATGGCAGGGTGAGCAGGCTGTCCGCAGTGCACTGGATCAACACCTGATCATCCGCACGGCCTGGGTGTTCTCGGAGTACGGCAGTAATTTTGTCAAAACCATGCTGCGTTTAGGCGCCGAGCGGGAGCAGCTGTCGGTAGTGGCGGACCAGCGGGGTTGTCCCACCTATGCGGGGCACATTGCCGGGGCTGTTCTGGCGTTGCTACCCCTGCTGAGCAGGCCGGGCTTTGAGCGCTGGGGAACCTACCATTTTGGTGGCGATAACGTAGTGAGCTGGCATCAATTTTCACAGGCTATTTTTGCCGATGCGCTGAGCTTGGGTGTGCTAACGCACGCGCCTAGGGTTCTTTCTATCTCCACCGAACAGTATCCCACCCCGGCAAAACGGCCTGCTTACTCGGTCCTTGATAGCAGCGGGTTACAGCAGTTATTGCAGGATCAGTTCGACAATGACTGGCAGCAGGGGCTGCGCTGGGTGTTAGCGAAGTTGCCGGGCTGAAGCCCAACCTACCGGAGTGCTGTTGTAGGTCGGCCGGAAATCGCTCCTGCATTAACGGCACTTCCTTCATTATCCCTGTAGGTCGGGGCCTGTTTTAGCAGGGATCAGCCCAGAATCTTGGCCTTGAGCATCTCCACTAAGGTGTCGGCTGCAACATCTTCGCGCTCTGCTTCACTGCGGTCTTTGTATTCCAGGGTGCCATTTTGCAGACCGCGATCACTGATCACCACGCGGTGGGGGATGCCGATCAGTTCCATATCGGCAAACTTGACCCCGGGACGCTCTTTGCGATCGTCCAGCAGTACATCGATACCGGCCGCTTGCAGCTCCTGGTAGAGGCGCTCGGTGGTTTCGTGAACGGCTTCAAATTTTTCCGGGTTCATCGGCACCAGTGCGACCTGGAACGGGGCGATGGCGTTGGACCAGAGAATGCCAGCGGCGTCGTTGTTCTGTTCGATGGCTGCGGCGATCACCCGGGTGATGCCGATGCCGTAGCAGCCCATGCTCATCAGGACCGCTTTACCGTTGTTGTCCAGAACCTTGGCTTGCATCGCCTCAGAGTACTTGGTGCCGAGCTGGAAGATATGCCCGACTTCGATACCGCGCTTGATAACCAGCGTGCCTTTGCCATCGGGGCTGGGGTCGCCTTCGATGATGTTGCGCAGGTCGGCAACCTCGGGCTCGGCACAGTCACGGCCCCAGTTGATGTTGAAGTAGTGTTTGTCTTCGATATTGGCGCCCGCACCAAAGTCCGCCATCTTGGCCACGGAGCGGTCGGCGATTACGGGCATCGGCAGGTTGACCGGACCCAGTGAGCCAGGACCGGCGCCGATCACCGCGTGGATCTCCTCTTCGGTGGCGAAGCGCAATGGTTGGGCGACCTGCGGCAGGTTTTCGGCTTTGATCTCGTTGAGGTTGTGATCGCCGCGTACCAGCAGCGCGATAAAGTCACTATCGGCTTCGTCAGCGGCGGCAACGATCAGGGTCTTGGTGGTTTTTTCGATCGCCAGGCCATGTCGTTCGACCAGTGCGGCGATGGTCTTGGTGTCGGGGGTTTCGACCAGGTTCATCGTGGCGCTTGCGGCGGGACGCTCACCGGCGGGGGCCAGGGCTTCAGCTTTCTCGATGTTGGCGGCGTAATCAGAGCTGTCGCTGAAGGCGATCGCATCTTCGCCGGATTCGGCCAGTACATGGAACTCTTGCGAACCCTCACCGCCGATGCTGCCGGAGTCAGCCAGTACGGAGCGGAAATCCAGCCCCAGGCGCTCGAAGATGCGGGTATAGGTGGCATGCATCAGGTCGAAGGTCTGCTGCAGCGATTCGCCGCTGGCATGGAATGAGTAAGCATCCTTCATGATGAACTCGCGTGAGCGCATCACCCCGAAGCGCGGCCGGATCTCGTCACGGAACTTGGTTTGGATCTGGTAAAAATTAGCCGGCAGCTGTTTGTAGCTGTTGAGTTCGCGGCGCATCAGGTCGGTGATTACCTCTTCGTGGGTCGGACCGACACAGAATTCACGGTTGTGGCGATCCTTGAGGCGCAGCAGTTCAGGGCCATACTCCTCCCAGCGTCCCGACTCCTGCCACAGCTCGGCGGGCTGAATGGCGGGCATCAGTACCTCCTGGGCACCGGCGCGATCCATCTCTTCGCGCACGATCCGTTCTACCTTGCGCAATGTGCGTAGACCCATCGGTAACCAAGTGTAGAGCCCCGAGGCTATTCTGCGGATCATGCCCGCACGCAGCATCAGTTGGTGGCTGATCACTTCGGCATCGGCCGGGGTTTCTTTGAGGGTGGCTATCAGGAATTGGCTGGCGCGCATGGTTTTAGCTCTACAGGCTGATCGAGGCGGATATTTTACGGAGCTGAACTGTCAGTAACAAGAGCTGGTTCGGTTATCGGCTATTCCGCCAGCGCGCTGGCGAGTGCCTCGAGCTGAGTTTCGTCAAATATCTGAATGCCGTGCATACTGAGCAGGGCGGCGGTGACGCCGATGCCGCTGTCCAGGACGCGCTTTTCAAAGCGGCCGTCGTAACTGCCGCTGCCGCCGCAAGAGGGGCTGCGTGCCTTGAGCAGGGCGAAGCGGATCTGCTGCTGTTGGCATAACGTCAGTGCCGCATGAGCCCCGCGGATAAAGGCGGCACTGATATCGGTGCCGTCTTGGTGGTGGACCCGGGACTGGCCGCTGAGAACCTGGCGGCCATCGCCTCCGCTAATCTCAGCAGCGGGGCGGGGGCAACCCAGGCCGCCAGCCATCTCCGGGCAGATCGGCACCAGGCGCTGCTGTCGCCGCCAGAGTTCGAGTAGCGGGTGTTCTAGCGCTTTACTGCTACCATCATAGCGGACAGCTTCGCCGAGCAGGCAGCGGCTGATCAGGATCAATTGCATAGTGTGATGTTTATTGAGGATATTTGCGTGCAGGCTGAGGGGTCATCATAATTGCAACAACTTTATCATGGCAACCGTCTGGCACGGGTTACAACGGCTGGCATTAATCAAAAACAAGGAGGATCTGTGGATTTGAAACTGTTGCGGATCATGCGAACGGTCTGGCACGGGTCACAACGGCTGGCATTAATCAAAAACAAGGAGGATCTGTGAATTTGAAACTGTTGCGGATCATGCGAACGGTCTGGCACGGGTCACAACGGCTGGCATTAATCAAAAACAAGGAATTTGCTGTGAATTTGAAACTGTTCAGGGATGGATGTCTGGCGCTATCGATTGCGCTACTGGCGTCAGGCTGTGCGCAGCAGGGGGTCATCAAACAGCGCGCCGACCCGCTGATCGGGAAAATTGTGGATGGCAACACCCAGGCGCCGCTGAGTTATCAGCAGCTGCTCGAGAGGGCGTTAGAGGCCGACGTGATCTATCTCGGTGAGCGCCATGACAATGCCGAGCACCACCGTATTCAGCTGCAGTTGCTGCAGTCGCTGATCGATCAGGGGCTGCGTCCGGTCGTCGGTTTCGAGTTTTTTGATACCGCCCAGACCGGTTATCTGATGCAGTATGCCGCCGGTAGAGCCTCCTTGATGCAGCTGGGGCACGGGTCTGGAAATCCGCTTAGCCCCGAGCAGTACTTGCGCAATCAGCTGGGCTGGGCTGAACGCTCCGATACCGATTGGGGCTACTATTTTGCGCTGATCGAGTTAGCGAAGACGCATCAGCTGAGCCTGTTTGGTGCCGATCTTCCGGCCCCGCTTAAGTTGCGTCTGAGTCGTGCGAATCTGGATGGGCTAACTGCGGTCGAGCAGCAGCAGCTGACCATGATGCCGCTGGTTGATGGTGATTATAAAAGCTTTATGTACGCACGCTTTCGGGCGGGACATTGCGGTTGGGGCATGGAGCCGCTGCTAACCCGTCTGTACCGTACCTGGCAGGAGCGAAATTACCGTATGGCCAGTTCAGTGGTGGCGATGAGTAACGCAGAGCGGCAGGGGCCGGTGGTGATGATTCTCGGGGGCGGGCATACCGAGCATAATTGGGCCGTCGTGGCTCAGGTGCAGCAACAGCAACCGCAATTAAAGCAGCTCAATATCGGTCTCCAGGAGATCTACATAGAGGAGACTCCTCTGGAGGGTTATCTTTTTGCTGACAGCGAGCAGTGGCGCAGTGCAGGCCCACGTTTTGATCTGTTCTGGTTCACCCAGCGGCAAGACTATTTGGACCCCTGTGCCACATTAAACAAGCCCCCCGCGAAATAAAACGACCTACAGGGATAGGAAGTGCCGTTAATGCAGGAGCGATTTCCGGCCGACCTACAGGGATAGGAAGTGGCGTTAATGCAGGAGCGATTTCCGGCCGACCTACAGGGGTAGGAGTTGGAGTCGCGGTGTTTATGTGGGTCGGAATTAATTCCGACAATGCGTCCAAACGGCTACCTATGCTGATCTGAACACCAACACTAACCCCTGCAGGTCGGGTTTGACTCGGAGCCTATGCGGTGAGTTCACCGCATAGGTTCAATTGCATCTGTTGCCGCACCCAATCGCTGTCTTTCTCAAGTGCAAGCAGGTGCTGCAGTTTGCTGAAGGCCGCCTCCAGGGTCATGTCGAATCCGCTGATAACGCCGGTCTGTGCTAGCGCCGAACCGGTCGCGTAGCTGCTCAGATCAACCCGCCCCTGCAAACACTGGGACAGGTTGATGATCACTTTGCCCTGCTTGTTGGCCTGCTCCAGGGTTTTCAGAAATTGCGGGTCCCGGTCCGGAGCGTTGCCGACGCCGTAGGCTTGCAGGATCAGGCCGTCGATGGGTAATTTCAACAGGTGCTGTAAAAAGTCGGTGTCGATACCGGGAAACAGGCGTAGCGGCACAATCCGGTGCTGTCCATATTGCGGGAGTTCAAACCGGGGTGCGGCTGCTGCCGGACGGGTGGCCTCGTGTTTGATTTCGATATGGATGCCGACCTGCCCCAGCCAGGGGTAGTTGGGGCTGTCAAAGGCGTCGAAGCCGGTGGCTTTAACCTTGGTGGAACGATTGCCGCGTAGCAGGCGGCCGTTGAAATAGAGGCAGACTTCTGCAATCGGGTAGTGACGGGCCAGTACCAGTGCGGTGATCAGATTATCCTGGGCGTCGTTGCGCAGTTCGCTTAATGGGATCTGCGAGCCGGTGACGATCACGGGCTTAGTCAGGTCCCGGAGCATAAATGACAGTGCAGAGGTGGTGTAGGCCAGAGTGTCGGTGCCGTGGAGAATAATAAAGCCGTCGTAACGGTCGTAATTATCCCTAATTCGTTGAGCGATGCTATGCCAGTCCAGGGGGGTGGCGTTGGTGCTGTCAATCAGCAGATCGAGTTCTTCGAGCACATAATCGGGCATGTTGGCCGATAGGTGTAGCGGCATCTTCTGGGCGATCAGCTCGGCCAGCCCCGGCATCGGCACATAGCCCTGAGGCGATCGCTGCATGCCGATGGTGCCGCCGGTGTAAAGAATATAGATTCGATGCTGCATGAGGTCTCAATTGCCAAATAAGGAATCGCCGGTGTTGGCGGGTTAAGCGTTGCTCAAATAGCCGCTCAAACAGCCTGAGTGTCACGAGTTCGCTAGTTGATACGGTGTGGCACTAGCCGATTCTATGTTAGCACTCTCAGTAGAATACTGGCGAAAGGGCGTCGGTAATGGACGTAAATGTTGCAAAAACCTGCGGTCACTCTGTCGTTATTATAGCTTCATCGCAGCGGTGTGGCCGCGGCGAGGAGGCTCGTTGCCGGTTTCCGTACCTAATCCCAATATACCCTGCGTGGCCTCTGCAATTTTTTGGTGTTGAGGCATGCGAGATTTTTCCTCCTCACCGCAACTGATCGATAATCGCCCGTGCGTATTAACAGCGACAGTCATGAACCCTGTTTCTGGCGGTAGCGATTAGGTCTTGTTGTTGTTTTAAACGTAAGCGATTTTAGTTCTATACTAAAGATGTTAGCCTTTCTCATTATGCACATGTTTTTTGTGAATTTAGTGTTAACAACAAGAATATAACGCTGATGATTCAACAAAGGTTTGGCCTGCTTGGACTGGTGGGTAAAATTTCACTCTGGTTTAGCCTGGTGTCGACGATTGGCCTACTCGCCATCGTCTGGATCGCCGGTAATGGCAACGATGACTATATCGATCAAATTCAAACGCTAGCCGTCACGCGCAGAAATCTTCCCTTTGTCATGTTATCGGGTGGCTTGTTGCTGGCAATCGGCACGGGCATCACCACCTGGCTTATCACCCTCTACAGCTCCTTTAGAGTCGTGGGTCCGCTGTACCGTCTTTGCAGGAATCTGGAGGCGGGGGTGCTGCAAGGCGAGGTGCCCCGGGTTCCGATTCGAGAGACCGACCAGTTGCAGGCAGAAAGCCAGTTATTGCAGGATACCGTGTCTGTGCTGTACCAGCACTATGAGGCTCTTGATCAGGCCGCCGAGCAGCTCCTGGATGAATTAGACCGTGACTATCTACGTGGCTTAGACAATGTAGATCCAGAGTCAGGCGCAGCCGTGGAGGTGGCGATAAAGCACTTACAGCAGACCGAGCAGCTGGCCCGCTATGAATAGTCGGCCTGGACCCAGGGCTACAGTGCAAGTCGACCAGAGGTGGTGGTGCCCAACAAGGATCAAATCTATGTTTTCAATGTCACGACCTCGGAACCCCGAGCGGCAACACGAGCCGCATAACCAGCGACTGCGTAAACGGCTGCTGATTGATAAACGTTTGCAAGGTAGGTTGTTAGTTGCACTAGTGTTGCTGGAGACCAGCATGCTAGTGGCTGCGATGTTCTATCTGTATCAGCGTTTTAGCACCATCGTCGATGCCAACCTCTTTACCATTCACCGCAGCGCCCAGGTCTCGCTGTTGCCAGAGTTTTTACAGCAGATGGGCTGGGTCGTATTGGTGATGAGTATTGTTAATACCCTGGCCCTACTTGCCGCGCATGCGCTCTGGACAGGACGGTTCAATCAGGTGCTTCAATCCTTTCGAAAGCAATTGCAACGTATTGCGACGCTTGATCTGCGTCCCCTTGAACAAGCCGAAAAAACAGCGCACGAGGTGCTTGAAGGGTTGGAGTTGTGGCGTGCGCAGGAGCAGGTCAGGCTGCAGCAGGTGCGCTTGCAGGTCGATTCGATCGTTGCCCAGGTAGCGCCTGGAGAGCGTCAGGTGCAGCTTCGTCCGCAGTTACTTAGCTTGCGGCGATTACTCAAGCCGACTCATCCAGCGCCCCCTAGGAGGCTGTCGGACTTAGCCGATCGTAGCGAGGGGAAGACGATTTGGGGCAGATTTTTCGATCTATCGAGGCGATAAATCGGCAGGAAAGCCGATTTACACAGCAATAGCTGCCCGTAGGGCAAGCTGCAGGGACGCAGCTTGTGAATAGCGAGCTATTTAACGAGAGAGATCGGGAAATATGACCAAATTCGACTTTTCCGCAGCAGATTAGTGTTAAGTCTGACAGGCTCTTAGACACACGGAGTAAAAACAAAGAGATGAGCATAGCCAGGTTTTTTTCTGGCCTTTTGCGTTCTTGATTAATAGACTTGCTCTCTATTGTTGATTCTCTGGTTTTATTCTCTAGTTTAATTTTTTGTTGGCCATGAGGCTGATATTAAAGGTGATGGGTGCTGTAGTGAGGAAAGTCAGAAAGCTCGACCGTATTGATCGTAATATTCTGCGTCAGTTGCAGGGTAATGGCCGTATGTCCTATGTGGATCTGGCGACGGAGGTGGGGCTGAGTACGACACCCTGTCTGGAGCGGGTCCGGAGGCTGGAGAAAGACGGCGTTATCAAGGGTTATGCCGCGATACTTGACCCGCACTGTCTAGAAGCTGGTTTGCTGGTGTTTGTCGAGATTAGTTTGACCTATCGTTCTGCTTCCGTGTTCGAAGACTTTAAGCGTGAAGTGTTGAAAATTTCTCAGGTGATGGAGTGTCATCTGGTTTCCGGAGAGTTTGATTACCTGATCAAAGCGCGTATCAGTGAGATGTCGGCCTACCGGGAGCTGCTGGGCGAACTGTTGATTACACTGCCGAATGTCGATAAGTCACGCAGCTATATCGTGATGGAGGAGGTCAAAGAGACTGCGTCGATTCGGGTGCCTGAACTGAAATCCGGGGAGTAGCGGCAAAGCAGGGCTGCTGTAACAGA
This sequence comes from Motiliproteus sp., assembly GCA_036964625.1. Lineage (GTDB taxonomy): Bacteria > Pseudomonadota > Gammaproteobacteria > Pseudomonadales > Balneatricaceae > Motiliproteus. The sequence goes on along the minus strand of JBALTG010000052.1, from coordinate 14,122 downwards.
CGCTCTGCGCGCGCGTCTAGATCCTGAATCCAGTGGGGAGCAGGGGGCGATGATGCTGAAGATGGCAGCGCAATGGGCGGCAGCCAGGGGGTGGCTATCGGGGCTGTTGCAGGAGGAATTGCTGCAGGGCGGATTGCTGCAAAGGAGGCTGTCGCAGGGCGGATTACTGCAAAGGGGGCTGTTGCAGGGCGGATTGCTGCAAAGAAGGCGGTTGCAGGGGCTGTGGTTGGCGCTACTGTTGCTGTTGAGCGCGCAGAGTTTCGCCCAGAGTTACAACGGCTTTGACCTTGAAGGTAGTACCCTGCCGGTTGCTAAAATATTCCAAGGCGGACCTCCCCGAGATGGCATTCCCTCTATCGACCAACCCAAATTTGTATCCGCAGATGAGGATCAGCTGTTAGAGCCCCATAGCTTGGTAGTGGGGGTCGAACTAAATGGCGAGAGTCGGGCTTATCCCGTCGCTATTCTCAATTGGCACGAGCTGGTTAATGACCGTATCGGTTCGCAAGCGGTGGTGATCTCTTACTGTCCGCTCTGCGGTACCGCGCTGGTGTTTAATGCCACTGTGCAGGGTCAGACACTGCAGTTCGGGGTTTCCGGGCTGCTTTATAACAGTGACCTGCTGCTGTATGACCGGCAGCAGCAATCGTTATGGTCGCAAATTACCGGAGAGGCGATCAGCGGGCCGTTAATCGGCCAGCGCTTGCAGATGTTACCCGCGGCCCTGACCAGCTGGCAGCGCTGGCGATCCGAACACCCCGATACGCGACTGCTCTCCACTGATACCGGATATTCCCGTGATTATCTGCGCAGCCCTTATGGTAATTATGACAACAGTGAGCGGTTGTACTTTCCGGTTGAGTTCTTGAGTCGCCGCTACCACCCCAAGGAAAGGGTGCTGGGTGTTGAGGTGGATGGAGCCTTTAAGGCCTACCCGTTTGCGGAGCTGGCCAAGCGAAAGGAGCAGACTCAGCTGTTAGATCGCGTGGCTGGAAGATTGCTGCGGGTTGAGTATGATCTGCCGAGCCGATCGGGCAGGGTCTTTGATCAGACTGGCGATGAGCTGCCGGTGATCAACAGCTTCTGGTTTGCCTGGTATGGTTTTCATCCGCAAACGGAGGTTTTTACTTTTAAGCATTAAGTTGTTGGTAAGATGGGCGATATGCTGACGTATAGGCCGAGCAGGTGACGCTAAAGTTGAAAGGAAGGTGTGTTTGAAAAAAAATGATGGGGCGATGTTGTGGTGCTGGGGCGCGGGTGTGGCGATAGTTGGCGCGCTGATCGCGGCCTTGTCGGTCCGGGGTGGTCTGAATATTTTGACCCAGACCTCGGCAGAGATTAACTCGATAGCGACTCTACTCGATAGTGCTCGCGGGCTGCGGAGTCTGCTGATCGCTTTTTCCAATCAGTGCAGTCAGGCTCAGGAGAGCTGGCTGGGCGCACTGAACACCAGTCTCGGGCTGATGTTTCTGGTTTGTCTGCTGGCATTCGTCCTACTGATCGCTCTGGTGGTACAAATCAATAAAAACAGACGTTTGACGCTACGCTTAAGCAAAATGGGCTAATCGATTCGAATCAGAAATTGGTCAGTCTGTTTGAGTCAGGCTTGTGGGTGTGGCGGATTCTGGCGTGCTGGGTGCGTCAGCCTGCCACTTCTCTTTGCCGATCTGGACTTTGACGACGTTACGAAACCGCTGAGTAAGCTCGGCTACCGCATCTTCGAGGGTTTCATCATCGCAGAGCATAGTGCCACCGCGTCCGTCGGCAGTAAAAAATTGATACGACTTCATGGTTCAAGGCCTTGGGCGGACAAAAAAAGGAGTTTATCTTAGGCGTTATTCTGGCGCAGCTGAGCTATAAAGAAAAGTGGTTTGCGCTGTGGGGGTGAACTTCCTGTTGCGGTTCAGGCTTCGCTGTCTTAGAGCACTATCTGGATAGCCGGTTCCATCCAGCAAACCAAACAGTTTGTTCAAGGGCTGGATTAAGTGTCGACCGCTAAAAGAAATACTCGACATTGAGTTCCACGAAGCTATCTTCACGCAGACTGAAAAGCGGATCACCGGGAGCCAGCTTATCGAATAGGCGAGCTTCCAGGCTTGCTTTGAACTGGCTTCCCAGGCGTCGACTGGCTTCGATAAATACTAATCTGGCATAGTTGTCGTTATCGTAGATAAGCCCGCCGAGCAGCTCGGTCGATTGGAAATCATTGAGGGTCAGTCGCAGACCCAGGAAGAGGTCATCCTGGAACGGGCTCGTGGCCTGCTGACCGCGGTCGTCGTAGAGGTATTCTGCCAAAACACCCAGATCCAGGTTGCTGTCGAAAACGCCCACCCGGGTGTATTCAAATCCGGCCACGGCGGCGCTGTAGCTTCCCGCATCCAGTCCGCGGTTAGCTATCGCCTCCAGTTTCCATAACCAGTCACCCCAGGCGCTGGTCAGTTCCAGCCCGGTTTGATCAATCTGTTCGTACTTGGGAATCAGCGCGGTGGCGGTAAGGGACTTGCCGGTGTTGGGGATCAATGTCGGTTCGCGGCTGGTGCCTTTAAAGTGCGACAGGGCGATGTCGGTGCTATCCCATGAATAACTCCAACGGATGGCAATATCCAGATGCTTGCGTTTCTGACTCGAGCTGTAGAGCGGGTTGTCGCTATCGACCGGTAGCGGGGTTCGTGGGCGGCCCTGGGTGCCGGAGAACGCGCGCTCTCTGAAGTAGGGAAGCCAGAACAGACTGAACTCGCCCTGCTCTAACAGATAGCTGAAGTGCACCATCGGCTGGCCCAGTTTATCCTCGCCATCAACCCCTTCGAGGGTATCGGTCTGGTTGATGATATCGACCAGATGCAGGGATTCGGTGCTGCCCCAGAACACCTTGCCGACTCCCGTGCGCACCTGCCGGCCATCAAAGACATGGAGCCAGTTCAGCTCGCGCAGATCGGCGTGGCTGCGTTCGTTGTCGTGCTGATCATAGCGACCGAACGGGGTGATGGTTATGGCATCGTTCTGGTCGTTCCAACTGTGATAAAACTCCGCCGTGGCGGCGATCGAGCTGTAGTTGTTGTGCTGTCTGGGGTCGAGCGGATCCTCGAAAAAGTTGCGCTGCTGCAGCTCAGCCGAGCCGGTGATCTGGGTTAAATCTGCGGCGTTTGCTCGTGTCGTTGTCAAGACGGTTGTCAGGCCTGCTGTCAGCAGCGTTGTTAGAGCTGTAGCCAGGAGGGCACTGGATTGTAGCGCGGCTGATCGGAGGCTGACGGGGGGCATGTTACTTGGCTCGCGCTAGGCTGTTTTTGTTGAAATTAGCATCGGTTAATCCGGTTTTAAAACGGATTTCGCTGATGCTCAATAAGGTGCTTTTGCCCGTTTGCAGGTTAGTCATCTGCAGCTGCCGAGGGCGCCAGAAACGATCCAGAAAGTGTTGGTAATCGCTGAGCACCAGGGTTTTAAGGGGGGCGTCTTTGCGGTCAAAGTATTCGATCTTGCGCACCTGGTAATCCTGTTTGTCGAACCAGCTGACGAGGCGGGTGTAACCGGAGTTTTTATCGTTGGGGTAACTTTCGACAACGTAGCAGTCAAGCCCGTCTAGTACCTCGTCACGCAGGTAGCGGTAGTTGTATTTGGCCACTTCAAATGAAGCCATATCTTCATAGGCAAATTCGCTGCCCATAAAGGGCCCGGATTTGTTCCGTGACGAGATCCGCTTAACCCGCTTTAACGCCGGTAGGTAGATCCACTGATCGTCGGGCTCGAGAGCGTGGGAGAAGGTCAGAAATGCGGTGCCCTTGACATCACGCGGCTGGTCGAAAATGCTCAGCCCTTTGTCGCCATCGCCATCGACCTCCAGGGTTTGGGTTCGCAATAGGCGTTCGCTGGTATCGCCATAGGCATTGCGCAGCGCCATCTTCATCTGGGACCGGGTATCTCCCCAGCCCAGATTGCGGCGATCGACCTCGGTCACGATAGATAGCCCCTTGGCGACAGTGTCTTCGACAGTAGCAGCAAAACTGCTGGGTAGCGACAGGCCTAGCAGCAGAGCGGTGAGGCTGATTGAACTGAGTAAACGAGGAATCATGTCAAATCTCCTGGCGGGTAGCAGAACGGGTCGATACGGTGGCGTTCGCGGGGGTGGGCTGATTAATGGCTGACGGCTCTTTACCCGCAGATGGCTCTTTACCCGCTGAAGGCTCTTTACCCGCTGAAGGCTCTTTACTCGCTGAAGGCTCTTTACCCGCTGAAGGCTCCTCATCCGCATCAAACAGCATAATCAGTATTGGCAGCAGGATAAAGTCGACAATCAGTGCGATGATAATGGTGATCGCCGTCAGCAGTCCCATATCGGCGTTGATTTTAAAGCTGGATAGCGACAGGACCATAAAGCCGGCAGCGAGGACCAGGGTGGTGATCCATAGCGCCTTACCGACACTGTGAAAAGCGTAGACTAGCGCTTCGCGGGTGGCATTGCCGCGCTGGCGGCGGGCGTGCAGGTACTTGCTGAGAAAGTGAACGGTGTCATCGACGACGATTCCCAGAGTCATGGCGGTTACTACAGACAGCGCCAAGCCCACTTCTGAGACCCAGATTCCCCAGATTCCGAACGCGATACCTGCCGGTACCAGGTTCGGTGCCAGGCTCAGAACCCCCAGTTTCCATGAGCGCAGCGCGAACCCCAGCAGGACTGAAATGAGTACCAGTGCGGTCAGGGTTCCGATCAGCATGCTATGGATGTTGCGCTTGCCGATGTGCGAGAACATCAGCGGCGCACTGGCGATGACCCCTTGCACCACGGGGATATTGGCCTCCATCCAGGTGTAGGCACGCTGCTCCAGATCCAGCATCTGGTTGCTGCTGAGGTTGTGGTAGCTGGCCACGATACGAATGGCTGACTTGTCGATGTTGATCTGGTTGTTCAGGTCCAGGCCGTAGGGTAGCGACATCTCGTACAGCAGCAGGTACTGGGCGGCCAGTTCGCGTGATTCAGGGAGTCGGTAGTAGCTCGGATCATCACCATGCATGTTGCGATTAAGGCGCTTCATGGTGTCGCTGAGGCTGTTGACATGCAGCGTTTCGGGCTGTTGCAGCAGCCACTGCACCAGCCGGTCGGTGGCTTGCAGAAACGCCGGGTTGCTGATGCCACCGCTTTCATCCGCGCTCAGCTCGAACTCCATCATTGCCATTCCGGTCAGGTGCTCGTTACTGAAGTCAGAGGCGACCCGGAACGGGATACTGTGATCAAAATATTCAACAAAATTATCGTTAAGCTCATTGCGGGGGATCTGGCTAACGGTGACCACGATGACGGCAAGGGAACTCCACAGCAGGATGCGTCGGTTACCGATGACAAACTGTGCGATGCGATCCATCAGGCTTTGGCTGTTCTTGGCTTGCGGGGTGACCTTCAGAGGGAGGATCGCCAGCAGCGCCGGCAACAGTGTCAGCGCCAGGATGCAGGCGAGTGTCACACCGATGGCGACAATGTTGCCCAGGTCGGCGAAGGGCGGTGAGTCGCTGAAATTCATACTCAGAAAACCGATCGCGGTGGTGGCGCTGGTGAGAATGACTGGCTGGGTATTGATGCGCAAACTGCTGATCAGGGCCTGTTTACGCGCCACCCCGGAGCGCATCTCATGGTAGAACGTACTCAGGACATGGACGCAGTCGGCCACCGCCAGGGTCAGGATGATAATGGGTGCCGCGGCGGAGGGCGCGGTCAGGTACATCCCGCTCCAGCCAGCCAGGCCCATCGCTCCGGCGATGCTGGTGATGACAATGACCAGGGTGGCGAGCAGGCCGCTGACGGTTCGAACCAACACCCCGATCAGCCCGAGCACCACCAGGAACATCAGCGGAACCAGGGTTTTGCTGTCGTTGAGGGAGGCTTCGGAAAAGGTGTTGTTCATCATTACCATGCCGGTCAGGTAGACATCCAGGTCGGGGTAGCGCTGGAGTAACTGATCGCGGATGTTACGCACCTCGGCTACCACCTCGGGTGTCTCTTCAACCAGATTGATGCCGGGAAAGTGGATGCTGGCGTTAACTGCCGCTACCGAACCGTCGGTGGACACCAATCGGTGCACCAGCAGCGGCTCGCTCAATGCCACCTGTTTGATACGAGCGATCTGCGCCGTATCCAGCTTGGCGGGGTCCAGCACCAGATCCTCAACAATTAAGTCATCCTCTTCTGCAAAGGTGTGCTGGAAGTTGGTGATCGAATCGACCCGGGTTGAATAGGGTAACTGCCAGCTTTGCGTGGTCAACCAGTCGAGAGCTTGCAGGGTGTCAGGAGTAAAGACATCACCCTTTTTAGGCACTAAAATAAACAGCACATTGTCGCTCTTGGCGAACGTTTGTTGCATCCGCTCAAAGGTCTGCAGTTGCGGGTTATCTTGACCAAAGAAAACCCGGTAATCACTTTTGAAAACTAGTTTTTGGGCGCCATAGGTCGCCACTGCAATCAGTGTGAGCAATAGCAATGTAACCAGATAGCGTTGGCGGATCAGACCTCGGTAAAACGTGTCCATGGGTTTTCCTGAAATCCTGTGCTGAATAGGTGGCTGGAGTAGAATAGACGCTTCTTAAAACAACATTATAAGACACGTATAGAGTGGATTAATCAATGAAAAGAATCATCAGATTAGCGGGCATGCGAGTACTGCAAGTATCACACCTGTTAGCTTAACCCAGGATGAGTGGAACCACTTCCTGGTAACGGGTAATCCTGCGGGATAATAGGTTGGTGCATAGATGCGCCCCCCCGGTTAATAGAGCCGTGTATTGGCTGGGTCGAATATCGCAGGTTGTGGAGAGGCCATATCAGTAGCTCAGTGCTGCGGACCCGCGTGTTTGTGTTGTTGCGCTTTCCAATCCTGCAGGTTAATGACCTCTGCAGCTCGGGCGGATTTGAGGGGGGCATGGGGGCACGGGTGTTTTAACTGCCGGTCAAATTCTAGCCATTTGGACGAGAGTTGGTAGAGGCTATCGTGCATCATCCCGGACACCTTGATCAGCCCGGCTAAGGGTGTTTTCGCCCGGCTGAGCACCATATCGACACGATTTTGTACCGCGGTAAGGCGGTGCTGATGGTTGCGGGGAGCCGTGGCGATAAACGACTGACAAGTCGATTGGCGGAATCTCTCAAAGGCATCCGGATCATCCCTGGCCAGCGTCACGAGTTGCTCAAATTCGGGGAGCGACAGCATAAATTAACCCCCATGTTGCACGTTAGGTTGTTGCTACGTTTGCAGGTTCCTTAGGCAAGGTCTCTATTCGGTCCATTAAAGAAGTGTAGCTCTGAATATTTATTTTAGGTAATTATAAATGTCCATAAATGATTAAAGACAATAAGGGCTGGGTTTGTTATGAGGTGCGTATAGGGTGAGGTCATTGAGAATTCTATTGCTTAGCGGTTATCACGCGGCCAGTCATCGATATTGGTGTGAAGGGCTGGTTGCAGCCTTTCCTGAGCATGAGTGGCAGTGTTTATCCCTGTCGCCGCGCTTCTTCAATTGGCGGGTGCGTGGCGCGCCGCTTTCCTGGTTGAGTGAGCAATCAGCGCTGCTGATGCAGCCATATGATCTATTGATTACGACGTCGATGGTGGATCTGGCGACGTTGAAGGGACTCATTCCCGGCTTGGCACGCACGCCGAGTCTGTGTTACTTCCACGAAAATCAGTTTGAGTACCCCAAGAGCCGGCAGCAGCACCCGAGTGTGGATGCGCAAATGGTCAATCTGTATGCGGCGCTTGCCGCAGATCGGGTGCTGTTTAACTCCGCGTTTAACCGCGATAGTTTCTTGGCAGGGGTCAACCGCTTATTGGCGAAACTCCCGGATCATCGTCCGGCCGCGATCGAACCGTTGCTTGAGAGCCGCTGCGAGCTGTTACCGGTGCCGTTGTGCGATCTAGCCGCATCCGTGGTTGCGCCGCTGCAACCTGGCTGTGCGCCGGACCCGGACTGGCAGATTGCGGCGGGTGGCGCACCGGTCAAAATTATTTGGGCTTCCCGATGGGAGTATGACAAAGGGCCGGATCGGCTGGAGGCCGTGATGGCTGAGCTGGAGCGCCGCGGTACAGACTACCGGATCTGCATTATGGGAGAACAGTTCCGCAACGCCCCCGACGCGTTTGCACGCATTAAGCAAGCGTTTGCGCATCGTATTGTGCAGTTTGGATTTGTAGCGTCGAGGTCTGAGTATCAGCAATGGCTCTGCTCTGCGCAGATGATTTTGTCTACATCCATTCATGAGTTCCAGGGGCTGGCAGTGTTGGAGGCGGTGGCTGCAGGTTGTGTACCGATACTGCCGCGACGACTGGCGTACCCCGAGCTGGTGCCAGAGGCGTACCTGTATGCCAGTCATGCTAGCGATTTGCTGCGGGAAGCGCAGGCCGCTGTGGATCTGATCGAGCGGATCGCGCGCGACAAACCCGAGCCTCCCTGCGTCAAGCGTTTTTTTTGGTCGGCATTGCGCCCCGGGTATCAGGCCTTGATAAACCGGGTTACGCATACGGGTCGCGATTAAGGCGTCGTCTGGATCACGGCTTTTGCATCGAGTACGCGCTGCGCGTATTCGCTCCAGGTGTCCGCAGCTTTCTTCCCAGCAGTTTGATGCTTGGTCATCGCCGCGTTTTGTTTATCGATAAATTGCTGTAGGCAAGCGCGGTAGTTTTCTACTTTTTGCTCAAACTGCTGTTTATCCAGCTCGGAGATAAATTCCAGCGGCTTGAACGGTCCTTTGCATTGATGGGCCTCAGAGAAAAAATGGGCTTGGCTGGTGGCTGAGATCAGCCAGCCCGCCAGGACGATGAGTGGATATGATTTCCTGTACATGGTTGATTTCCCTGCTTTTAAGCTTAACTCAAACCTGGTTCAATATGATAGTAACATCAACCGACTGGATTTTTTGAATATTTGACTATACTTGATTCTGCAGATTTTTCTCAGGGTAAAAATCCTCTAGGGGGGACGACGATGAACTCGCAGACAGAAATGTTGCAGCATGATGCCCAATTGATACTGAGCCTGTTTGGTGATCCACAGGCGCAAAAGCAGCACCTGTTGGATATTGCTAAGCAATTGAAGAGTGAGGGGGCGGATACGCTGAAACTGAACCGAACGATCGATGGTTTGAATCAGGTTCAGGATCTGGAGCAGTATCGCTGTCGTTACCATCAATACTGATTGGATTGGCCAGACGGACAAGGCGAAGGACCGATAGATCAGCAGAACTATCGGTCCTCCTCGCGGTCAGTCAGGTTTGCAGCGCTAGCAGCCCGTGTACCTTGGGTAAAGCTAGGTTTCTACGTCCCGCCTGACTTGTCGTCGAGGTGCTCGCCAGGGTTTTCTAATAGCCCTGATCGGGATGCGTTCAGAGCCAGTTTCTACTAATGAACCTGCTGATAAACCGTTACAGTCCCAGCTTTTGGGCAACGTAATCGGCGTCTTTATCACCCCGGCCGGACAGGTTGACCAGAATCGTTTGCTCGGGCGGTAGGGTTGCCGCCAATTTCATGGCATAGGCCACTGCATGTGCACTCTCCAGTGCAGGGATGATTCCCTCACGCCTAGAAAGCAGCATAAAGGCATCGAGGCACTCCTGATCGGTGATTGAGCTGTACGTAACCCGGTCAATATCTTTCAGATAACAGTGCTGCGGGCCGACGCCGGGGTAGTCCAGGCCCGATGCGATCGAATGCACTGGCAGTGGCTGACCCTGCTCGTCTTGGAGTAGGTAGCAGTTAAAGCCATGGATTGAGCCAGGGGTTCCCAGGGTCAATGTCGCGGAATGATAGGGGGTGTCGAGGCCTTTGCCCGCGGGTTCTATACCGTAGATGTTGACACTCGGGTCGTTGAGGAATGCAGTAAACAGCCCTATGGCGTTAGAGCCGCCACCGACACAGGCAATGATATGGTCGGGTAGTTGGCCCGTTTGCTGCAAAAATTGCTCGCGGGCCTCAGTGCCGATAATGCTCTGGAAGTCGCGCACCATCATCGGGAACGGATGCGGGCCGACGACCGAGCCAATAGCATAGAAGAAATTATGCGGGTCTTTCAGGTACTCCTCGAAAGCACTGTCGACGGCGTCCTTGAGGGTCGCGGTGCCGCGGCTGACCGGAATTACACGGCAGCCCAGAATCTTCATCTTGGTGACATTGGGGTGCTCTTTCTCGATATCGACCTGACCCATGTGGATCTCGCACTCAAGCCCGACCAAGGCGCAGGCGGTGGCCAATGCGACGCCGTGCTGGCCGGCGCCGGTTTCAGCCAGGACTTTGGTTTTGCCCATGTGCTTGGCCAGCAGGGCTTCGCCGAGACAGTGGTTGATTTTATGTGCACCGGTATGGTTCAGATCTTCGCGCTTAAGATAGATCTGGGCACCACCGCAATGGGCGGATAAACGCTTGGCATAATAGAGTGGGCTGGGGCGCCCGACATAATACTTGTAGAGCTCCATCAGCTCGTTGCGATAATCGTCGGTGTCTTTGATCTCGAGGTAAGCGCGACCGATATCGTCCATGACCTCTTTAAGATGTGGCGGGATTACCTGGCCCCCGTAGCTGCCGAAAAAACCTTCGGTGTTCGGCATCGGGGCAAAATCGAATGGGCTCATAGCGTATCCTTGGTCTAAACACGGGTCAGTGCATACGGGTAGCAGTCTGTCGGACTTGACCGATCGTAGCGAGGGGAAGACCGATTTGAGACAGATTTCGAACTCTTTTGAGGCTAATAGTGGTTCTATTTAACGAAAAACAGAGTGAAAAATGGCCAAAGTCGGCTTTCCCGCAGTAGATCAGTGTTAAGTCCGACAGGCTGCCAAGTATGGACTGGCCATCATACCTATCTGTCGATCCGCTGCAAACTGCAACGCAACGCGGGGCAACCGACCCGTGCAGACGGGGCAATCAGGGGCCATTTCGTGCTACCCTGCGGGTCTTTTTTTAGTCTTCTGAGGGGCTACGATGCATATTGTTGCCGATGAGAATATTCCGTTGGCGGAGGCCTTTTTTAGCCATCTTGGGGAGGTTGAGCGGCTGCCGGGCAGGTCGCTGACGCGCCAGCAGCTGCAGCGTGCAGATCTGTTGCTGGTACGCTCGGTGACGCCTGTTACCGCGCAGTTGCTTACCCAAACCCCGGTTAAGTTCGTCGCCAGTGCCACTATCGGTACCGATCATGTCGACTTGGCGTTATTGCAGCAGCGAGGTATCGCATTTAGTAATGCGCCGGGCTGTAATGCCGAGTCGGTGGTCGATTATGTGCTGTCGGCACTGATCCATCTGGCGCAGCAGCAGGGCTGCGCGTTATCCGAGCGGCGGGTTGGCATTGTTGGCGTAGGCAATGTTGGCGGGCGCTTGCAGCAGCGCTTGCAGCGGCTGGGCATAGCGTCGGTTTTGTGCGATCCGCCGCGCGCTGAGCGAGAGTCGGCAGCACCGGGCGCGTTTTCTGAGTTGTCACAGTTGCTGCAGTGCTGCGATGTCTTTTGTCTGCATACGCCCTTGACGCAGCAGGGGCCGCATCCGAGTTACCATCTGTTCGATGCCGATGTATTGAATGCGCTGCCGCAGGGGAGCTGGCTGATCAATGCCGGACGTGGTGCGGTGATCGATAATAGAGCCCTGGCGGATTGTCTGCAGCAGCGCAAGGATCTGCAGGTAGTGTTGGATGTGTGGGAATCGGAGCCGGGTATAGACACCGCGCTGGCGCAGCAATTGGCTCTGGCAACCCCGCATATTGCCGGTTATAGCCTGGAGGGTAAGTCGCGAGGTACCGAGATGATTTATCAGAGTGCCTGCCGTTTTCTGGGGGTGCAGCCGTTGCGGACGCTTGCCCAGCTGCTGCCACAGCCTGCAATCAGGCGGCTTCAGTTGACTTCTATGGCAGGGTTGGAGGCCGATCTGATTCCCCGTCTGGTCAGGCTGGTGTATGACGTGCGGCGGGATCATGATGCCCTGCTCAACCGGGTTCGGCATCATCCGGCAGCAATCGCTGGCGAGTTTGACCGGCTACGCCGTGGTTATCCCGAACGGCGTGAATTCAGTAGTCTGACGCTTGCGGGTTTGGCGTCTGGCAGCGTGCTGGCGCAGCAGTTGGCAGGTTATGGTTTTGACCTTGACCTTGACCTTGACCTTGACCTTGACCTTGACCTTGACAGCGACAACGACAACGACAACGAGGAGCGGGATGGTGACTGAACGGTTGCCGCAGCAGGTCTCTGCTCTGCCGTTATCGGGGGTGAAAGAGCAGCTGCGGTTCGATGACCTGAGATTGGCGGTGGGTGAGCGCATTCGGCTGGAAACAGCATCGCCCCGAGGGCGCTTTTCGGTGCGTTATCTGGGCGCCTATTCTGAACACTGCCTGATGGTGACCCTGCCGATACTTAATGGCGCAGAGAAACCGATCAAAGAAGGCACTTCGATCACCCTGCGTCTGATCGCTCTCAATCGCGCCTGCGCCTTCAAAACAAAGCTGCTCAAAGTGCAGAGGGTGCCGGTGCCGATGCTGTTCCTGGATTATCCGGATGCAGTGGAAGCGGTGTTGGTGCGTAAGGCACCGCGGGTTAACAGCCAGCTGATCGTATCGGTCGATGAGGCCGATTCCGGGCATTTCGGCAGTGGCTGGCCGCGCCAGGCACTCTGTTGTGACATCAGCCTGCACGGAGCCCGGATAGAGGCCAGCGATCAACTCGGTGAGGTCGGTGATCGTCTGTATATAACCGCCAGGGTGCGTGTGGGCGAGGTCGATCAAGTGCTACTGGTTGAGGGGCTGATCCGCAACTTGGAAGAAGTAGAAGACGGTTTCAGTGAAGGGTTTAGAATGGTCCATGGCTTGGAGTTGGTTGGCATGGATGAGGAGACCCAGCTGATCCTGACCGGATTTGTGTATCAGCAAATGCTGCGCGAGCAGATCGGGCTTTAATCGGAATGCACAGGTGCAGGGGGTGGTGATGTTTAAGTTGGGTTTGATTGTTAATCCGCTGGCTGGCGTTGGCGGTAGTGTTGCCCTGAAGGGCAGTGATGGATCGGCTACGGTGCAGCATGCGCTGGCGCTGGGTGCAGTACCCCGAGCGGGAGAGCGAGCGCTCCAGGCGCTGGAGGTGCTGGTTGGATTAGATCTCGAATGCTACACCTATCCGGCGGAAATGGGTGAGCAGGTCGCGCTGTCAGCGGGTTTCAAGCCGCATGTGCTGGGCTGTATCGATACCGGTAATACCACCGCCGAGGATACCCTGCGGGCGGTTGCAGATCTGGTTGCTGCCGGTGTGGATCTGATCTTGTTCGCCGGTGGTGATGGCACCGCGCGGGACCTGTATTCGGCCGTCGGTGCTCAGGTGTCGGTGCCAGTGTTGGGTATTCCGGCGGGTGTTAAGATCCATTCCGGCGTCTATGCCATCACCCCACGCGCCGCAGGCGAGGTCGTGGCGATGCTGATTCGTGGTGAGCTGGTCAGCCTGCGGGAGCAGGAGGTTCGCGATATTGATGAGGAGGTGTTTCGGCAGGGGCGGGTCAGGGCACAATATTACGGCGAGTTGCTGGTTCCCGAAGAGGGGCGGTTTGTGCAGCAGACCAAGAGTGGCGGCAAAGAAGTGGAAACCTTAGTACTCGATGATATTGCTGCCGATCTGATTGAGACGATGGAGCCGGGAGTCTGCTACGTCATGGGTTCAGGGACGACGGTGCAGGCGGTGATGGAGCAGATGGGGTTGGCCAATACCCTGCTGGGGGTGGATCTGGTCCGGGATGGCGAGTTGCTGGGCTCGGACCTGAGTGCGACGCAGCTGCTGGAGCAGATCGGCGCTCAACCGTTTCGGATTGTGGTGACTGTCATCGGTGGCCAGGGGCATATTATCGGGCGTGGCAACCAACAGCTGTCGGTGGCGCTGTTACAGCGTGCGGGCAGGGATAATCTATTGGTGGTGGCGACTAAAACCAAGCTAAAGCAGCTCCAGGGGCGACCGTTGGTGATCGATTCGGGTGATCCCACTCTGGATCGTCAATGGTCAGGGTTAATACGGGTCGTGACTGGCTACCATGATGCCGTTCTCTATCCGATCGCGGACTACTAGGAGGCTGACCGAGAATAGCGAGCGTAGCGAGAGAGCTGTATGTTGAGTCAGATTTGTCGTTCATTTGCGAAGA
>JBALTG010000051.1:0-29791 GCA_036964625.1 Motiliproteus sp. | reverse complement strand
GCCTCGGAGGATCGAAAAATCTGCCTCAAATCGACTTTGGCCTAAATCAAAAGGCCCTCGCTACGATCGGCCAAGCCCGACAGGCTCCTAGGCCCCCATGCGGTACCGGATCAATCCAGTACGCGGACGATCGCCTGACAAAGACGGTCGAGATTGCTGCTGGTCATACCAGCGACGTTGATGCGGCCTGAGCCGACGATATAGATGGCATCGTCAGTTTGCAGCTGTTTTACCTGAGCAGGGTTCAAGCCCGAGAAGGAGAACATGCCACGTTGCTCGGCGATGAAACTGAAGTCCCTCTGCGCTCCGCATTCTGCCAGATTTTGGGTGAATTGCTGACGCATCAACAGGATCCGGCTGCGCATAGCGGCTAGTTCTTGCTGCCACTGTTGGCGCAGTTCCGGGCTGTTGATGATGGTGCTGACAATGGCGGCACCGTGGTTAGGTGGCATAGAGTAGTTGCCGCGGATGCAGTAGCTTATCTGGCTGAAGGCTGCCTGGGCATCGCGCTCGCTCGCAGCCACCACGGTCAGGGCGCCGATACGCTCGTTGTAAAGTCCGAAGTTCTTAGAGCAGGAACAGGCGATCAGCATATCCGCGCAGTATTCGGCCAGGATATTGATCCCTTTGGCATCTTCCTCTAGGCCCTCGGCAAAGCCCAGATAGGCGCTGTCGATGAACGGCATGATGCCCCGCTCTTGCAGCAAAGCGCCGACCTGATGCCACTGCTCGGCATTCAGATCCAGCCCAGTGGGGTTGTGGCAGCAGGCATGCAGCAGTACTACATCGCCAGCGGGCACGGTCTGCAGGCTGGCTAGCATGCCGGCAAAGTCCAGGCTCTGATTCTCCGCGTCATAGTAAGGGTAGTCACCCACCTCTAAGCCAGCGGACTCGAAGATGTTGTAGTGATTGGCCCAGGTGGGGTTGCTGACCCAGATCTTGGCTTTAGGCAGGGCGCGGTGGATGAAATCAGCGCCGACGCGTAGCGCGCCCGTACCGCCTGGTGTTTGTGCCGTCGCCACCCGGTTGTCAGCGAGTAGTTGCTGGCTTGCCGCGTAGGTGATCGGAAACAATAGCTGCTCGATCGCCTTGCCGAGCGCCGGAGCACCGGCAGGGCCGATGTAGGTCTTGGTGTCCTGGGTTTTCAGCAGGTAGGCTTCGGCCGTCTTAACGGATGCCAGGATGGGCGTATGCCCCTCTTCATCTTTGTAGACACCCACGCCTAGATCAATTTTGTCGGAGCGGGAATCGGCTTTAAAGGCGGTCATCAGGGCCAGCAGGGGATCTCCTGCCGTGGGTTGAAGTGTTGCAAACATGTTCGAGGTCTCTGGTTGTTCTATCGAAGGTGACAGCAGTCGGGTTGTCCGGTTCTGCAAGGGCCTATTATTTGCTCTCTTGCGTGGCAAGTCGACGTTTTTCGTTGATAGTAGTAACAAAACGGTTCAGGGTTGGGGATAGCAGGCCCGCTTCGATGGTGATATCGAGCAGCTGAAAGCGTCCGCGAGTCTGGATCGCCTGTTCCAGCGCTTGGTAGAGTTCATTGCGGGTTTGTACTTTATAGCCGTCTCCTCCCATGCCTGACGCCATGGAGGCGAAATCCCAGCGACCTAAATGGCTAAATGCTGATTCCGGCTGGAATATATGTAGCATCTCCCAGCTGGCGTTGTTGAACACCAGTACGATGGGATCCCAGCCATAGCGGCTACAGTTGCCCAGCTCCATGCCTGTCATCTGAAAGGCCCCGTCACCGACCAGAATCAGCGGGCGCTGGCCATCGCTGGCCTGCATTCCCAGTCCTGCTGGCACCCCGAACCCCATCGTGGCGTAATAACCGGGCGCGGTCAGAGCAGTTTGTTCCATATCCATCGCGGTAAACAGGCAATCACCCATGTCCGAGGCGATCGGTAGGGTGCCGTGGGTGCGCATCATGTCGTTGACGGCACCGGCGATATCCATCGGCACGATCGCGCTGTCATCATGAATCAAGCCAGGGCATTCAGGCTTGGGGTAGCTTAATGCTGCGGTGGAGTAGGGGTGTTTGCAGGCCTGCTCCAGCAAGGCATCGAGCAGTGCGGACAGGGGGATGTCGTGATAGACATGAAAGCCGACTTTGACATCATGGTCAGCGGCATGGATCGCGTGTTGTTTCTGCACCCGCTTGGCGGAGATGCCAAAGTTGGTATCGGAGACGATAACACCCAGCATCAACAGGCCATCGGAGTTTTCGACCAGCTCTTGAACCTTTTTGTCACCGGCCATGCCGATGTAGGTGCCTGCCAGGGGCGCATCTGAGTTGACCAGCAGCCCCCGACCCATAAAGGTAGTGGCGATCGGAATGTTCAGTTTTCGCGCCAGTTCGGCGACTTTATCTTCAAGCAGGAAGCGGCGAATCTCAACCCCGACCAGGAGCATGGGGTTAGATGCCAGCTGCAGCCGCTCTAAGATGCTGCTGGCGCAATTCTGCACCGCGTCATCAGAATAGGGTGTCGGAGGTAGGGTTGTTGGTTCGCCGCTGGCGCTAAAGACCTGATCGCGCGGAATTTCTATCAGCACCGGGCGTGACTGCTGAATACATTCGCGCAACACCCGGGCGATCTCCATCGCGGCAGTGGCGGGGTCGTCGAGGCGGGTCTGGGCGCAGGTGATCTCGCGGTATATTGCAAATTGCGAGTCTACCGTCTTAACCTGATGGTGCAGCAGAAAATCGTTGAGAGATTCATCCCTGCCTGGTGCGCCCGAGATCACCACCAGCGGCGAGCGCTCAGAATAGGCACAGGCTACCGCATTGACCATGTTGAGCGCCCCCGCGCCGTAAGTAACCGCCGCCACACCGATGCCACCGTTGTAACGGGCTGCGGCATCGGCCGCAAAGCCAACTCCGGGTTCGTGGCTCAGGGTGTAGAGAGGCAAGATTCCGCTCTCCTCCATGACCTTGAAAAACGGTAGGGCGAAATCACCCGGAATACCAAACACCTCTTGGGCGCCATGAGCTTTAAGGGAGTGCAGTAATAGTTCGCCGATCAGCATTGGGTTGTCTCCGTGGTCTGAGTGCTCCCGCGGCAACGGCCGCGGGTGTTTTTATTGTTGACGGATCCTATCCGGGGTTGGCTGCGGCAGTAAGGCTATTGTATTGCGTTACCGTGCTTTTTGACGCTCATGGCATCTCTCTAGTGGAATCTATTTGCTACGACTTGCGCAGATATCTGATATGTTAAGCGTTATTACTGTAATTAAAAAGCTACGCTGTAGCTTAAAGGTTACAGTGTGAGGTGGTTTATGCGTTTAGAAGTGGCCTGTGAAAACCGTCCCGGCGTTGCTCGGGAGATTCTCGATGTGCTCTCAGCCGTTCGGATCAATGTTTCGTCGGGCGAATTTGGCAGTGATCGCTTTATCTATCTGCATACTCCCGAGATGAGTTTTAACCAGTTGCAAAGCATCTTGCCGCGTATTCGACGCATTGATGGCGTCGATGCTGTGCACCCTATCGCCTTGATGCCGAGCGAAAAACGCCAGGTGGAGCAGCAGACCCTGCTGGATTCTCTGGCCGACATCGTGTTGTCGGTCGATCTGCAGGGGCAGATACTGGCCGGGAATCAGGCGGCGGCAACGATGCTGGGGATCGACAGTGTGGATCTGGCGGGTTATCCACTGGCTCAGGTGACCGGCGATCTATCGCTGCTGGAGCTGATCCAAGGGGGTGCTGGCCAGGTGAGTGATGTCCGGATGCAGGTCTGCGGTCAATTGTTTCAAGCCCAGGTAAAACCGATCCGGGTTCCGGTAAGAAACCTGGGGGACTCGTTGACCGGTGCGGTGCTGCGGCTTAAGCCCTCTGCTCCCCTTGGTAGGGAGCAGGGGGCGCTGCCCAGCATGGAGCAGTTTTTTCAACGCCACTCTGACAAGGGGGCGTCGGTTCGCAGGGTCCAACGTATAGCCCGGATGGAGCAGCCGTTGTTGATCGAAGGCGAGACCGGAACAGGAAAAAGCCTTCTGGCGCGGCTATGTCACCAGGCCAGCGCTGTGGCTGAGGGGCCTTTGGTGGTGCTGGATTGTTTGGCGATGAGTGATCTGCATCTCGAAATCGCGTTGTTTGGGGGGCTGTCTACAGAAACAGGTGAAAACTGTTCCGGGCTGCTGGAGCGAGCAACTGCGGGCGTGCTAGTGCTGGAACAGGTGGCTGAAATGTCGCCTTTGCTACAGCGCCGGTTGTTGCACTTTATTGAAACGGGGCGGTTTTACCGGGTGGGCGGCGATCAGGAGCAGCAGGTCAAGGTGCGGATCATCGCTACCAGCCAGCAGGCGTTGCTGCCCCTTTGTCATCAGGGGGATTTCCGTTTCGATCTCTATTATCGTCTGAGTGAGTTGCAGATATCACTGCCCCCATTGCGGCATCGACCCGAAGAGTTGCCCGCCTTAGCGCAGCTGTTGTTGCAGCAGCTGTGCCAGCACGGCACACGGGTTCCGGCTCTGGCTAAAGACACCCAGCAGCTGCTGCAAAGTTGCGCCTGGCCGGGCAATGTGCGTGAACTGGAGAGCGCGCTGCAGGCGGCCCTGGTCAGTCAGGATGACGAGCCTGAACTGCTGCCGCAGCACTTTAGGCTTGCACAGCAAGGGGTTGCGCTTGAGGTCGGTGCTATCGGCTGCGAAGGTACGCTGGAGCAGGCCGTCCGTAGCTTTGAAGCCCGGTTGCTGGCGCAGCTATACCCCGACCACCCCAGCAGTCGTCTGCTGGGCAAGCGGCTGGGACTTTCGCATACGGCCGTGGCGAAAAAACTGCGCGCCTATGGGATCGGCAGGGGATGATGCGCGCGTTATTGTGGTGCTGGCAGGGTCTTAGTGGGGTTGAGCCGATTGCAGAATACGCTTGGCTGAGTCACCCACTCGGGAGCGGAAAAACAGCAGATGCCAGCGCCGCCCGCCGACCTGGTGCCAGAGGATGGCCGAGCGGATACCGGCCAGCAGTAGCGCACGGATTTTATCGGCGTTGTCGGTGTTTTTCAGGTGCCGTGGCTCGCCGGTGACCTGTACCCTGAAGCTGAAAGTGCTGAGGGTCTCCTGGTACAGCGCGGCAACGTTGGTCACGACGGCACTTCTGGCGTAATTAAGAGGTAGCTCCGGGGTGTCTGTCGCGATCGCAGGGTCCGTTCCGGCGTTGTCTTTAGAGTGGTGAAACTTCGCTTGCTGGCCGATCTGGTCGAGTCGCTTTCCCACTTGTTCCAGCATCTGCGGGTGTTTGCGCAAGCGGCTTTCCAGGTGCAATAGCCCCATCGCGTAGCGGGTCACCTCTTTGTTGACCGATGTGCCTTTATTGCTCAGATCTTGCGCCATCTTGAGCCCTGTTTGAAGGTTGAAGGGCAGCTCGCGGGCACCGCCAAACACATCCTCTGTCGATTCTGGCGAGGTGATGAAGATGCTGTTGATGCTGGCTTCAAAACTGTTTTGCGGAATCATGCCGCGTTTGGCGATCTGATCGACCAGGCTGGCAGCCTGGAAAATCCCCGCCAGAGCGATGGTTTGTTGGTCAAGGGTGCGTGACATGAACGGGACCTTTGTTGTTCGATAAGATATGTAATTCAAATATATAGGCATGATATGTGATCTAAAATAAACATATCAAGCTGGGTCGGTATTAATCCCTGGTGGTTTCGATGACACCGCCCCCCAGGCACAGCTCGTCTTGATAAAACACCACCGACTGCCCCGGCGTTACGGCGCGCTGTGGCTGATCGAACGTAACCCGGTAGCCGCTATGCGCGTGTGTATCAGTCTTGTCTGTTTCGATCCTGCTTGTTTGGGCGCTGTTCGTCTCGACAGAGCCCGCTTCGATGATGCAGGTCTGATCGTCCTGCCGATAACGGGTTTTGGCGGTGCAGCGGTAGGGCAGCTGCGGGCCCTGGCCGTCCACCCAGTCGATCTGGCTGACTGTCAGCGAGCGGCTGAACAGGAGTGGGTGCTGGCCGCCTTGGACGGCGACTAATATATTGCGAATCAAATCTTTCTGGGCCACAAACCAGGGCTCATCGGGGAATTGACTCAGGCCACCAATGCCTAAGCCCTGACGTTGGCCGATAGTGTGGTACATCAATCCCTGATGGCGGCCGATCTTGATGCCCTCGGGGGTTTCAATGTCACCGGGTTGTGCTGGCAAATACTGCTGCAGAAAATCCCGGAAGCGGCGCTCGCCGATAAAGCAGATGCCGGTGCTGTCCTTCTTGTTATGGGTGACCAGGTCGTGCTGCTCGGCGATTCGGCGCACCTCGGGTTTTTCCAGTTCGCCGACCGGAAACAGAGTCTGGGCGATTTCGCTTTCACCTACCGCGTGCAGGAAATAGCTCTGGTCTTTGTTGGCGTCCAAGCCCCGGAGCAGTTGTACCCGACCCTCGCTATCGCGACGTCGAACATAGTGACCGGTGGCGATGTAATCGGCGCCTAGCTGCTTGGCGTAATCCAGGAACGCTTTGAATTTGATCTCTTTGTTACAGAGAATATCGGGATTTGGGGTCCTGCCTGCCTTGTACTCGCTTAAAAAATGTTCGAATACATTGTCCCAATATTCCGCCGCAAAGTTGGCTGTGTGTAGTTTTATGCCCAATTTGTCGGATACGGCCTGAGCATCGGCCAGGTCATCCATCGCCGTGCAATACTCGGAGCCATCGTCCTCGTCCCAGTTCTTCATAAACAGGCCTTCGACCTGATAGCCCTGCTGCTGTAACAGTAGCGCAGAGACCGAAGAGTCGACACCGCCGGACATCCCGACAATGACGTTGAGGGGGCGGGTACGGGTAGGGCTAGGCGTGCTGTTGACAGGCATGGGGAGAAGCGACTCAGGAAAAAATAAGCGGTTATTGTACCGGCCCAGCCCAGCCGGGGATAGCGTAGGGTTCAGCCGGGTAGATGCTCAGCATGAGGGGGGTGCTCGTTCAGTAGGGCCAGCGGGTAACGGACCCCAGCCAGATAATCTTCGATTACCTGAAGCACAATAGGGCTTCTCAGACGCGTCTGTTGCTGGCGTATGGCGTCGGCGTCCAGCCATAAGGTCTGTAAAATGGCAGGGTCGAGCTCGCGCTGCTGCAGGTGCCGGACCGGTTTGGCGATAAAGCACCAGCGGTGGTAACAGGTTTGGTTGTGCGGCGAGGTGTAGGTGTAAAATCCTAGCAGATCGGTCACCTCGATCTGCCACGCAGTCTCCTCTAAGGCTTCGCGTACGGCAGCCTCTATCAGGGTTTCGTTCAGCTCCAGATGGCCAGCAGGCTGGTTCAGCACTCGCTGGTTGTTGGACAGCTCTTCAACCAACAAAAACTGCCCCTGATGTTCAATCACACAGGCTACCGTGACATGGGGGGTCCAGCGCATATTCAAATCCTTGTACAGCAATAGGTTCGACAATAGTGTAATCCAAGCTGATACGGCAACCAATTACCTAAGATTATTAAATCGGATCTGCTCAGTCGGTCAATCTCTTGGTAGAATGGCCGCATCAGTCATCAAAAGTCACCGATTTGAGAGCCCCGTTTTGAATCAGCCCGCCGCATCACCGCACACCTATATTCAGGTTCAGGAGTCCGTGTTTGATATTGCCGAGGAATTTGAGCGGCTGCGCGATAAACATGGCCAGGTGGGCGCGGTGGTGTTTTTCACCGGGCTGGTGCGCGATCTTGTGGCGGATCCCTTGCAGGCGATGGTGCTGGAGCATTACCCGGGCATGACGGAGAACTGTCTCGCCACTATCGTAGAGCAGGCTCGGCAGCGCTGGCCATTATATCATGTCAGCGTGGTGCATCGGGTCGGATCGCTCAAGCCTTCTGAGCTGATTGTCTACGTCGGGGTCAGTAGTGCCCATCGCAGCGATGCCTTTGCTGCCTGCGAATTCATCATGGATTACCTGAAAAAAGACGCGCCCTTCTGGAAAAAAGAGTGCAGTCAAACGCAACAACGCTGGGTGGAGCAGAAACAAGCCGACCTCGTCGCTGCCGAGCGCTGGACGAAACCCTGATACCCATCTATTCATTTTCTCTCTTGGGGCTATGCCACAAGGGTTGATCACTATTATTTAAACCCGATACAGGAGTCATTCATGGCACAGGTTGTTTTTGTGCCCGGCCAACGCTGGATTAGTCACGGTGAATCGGAACTGGGCCTGGGCTTGGTTACCGAGCAGGTTGCCCGCCAGGTGCAGTTGTTTTTTCCTGCTGCCGAAGAATATCGTACCTATGCCACCGAGGATGCTCCGCTAACGCGCTACAGCCTTGAAAAAGGGATGCTGCTCAAAGACCTGTTTGGTCTGGAGTACCGGGTCAACGAGGTAGAGCAGTGTGCCGGATTGCTGCGTTATGGCGTCAATATGGATGCAGGTTCTGAGACGGAGGGTGAGCAGGTTTGGATCGAGGAGATAGATCTGGACCCCTTTGTAGAGCTTAATCGGCCTCAAGACCGCTTTTTTGCGGGCCAGCTCGACGGTCATAAAGCCTTTGAGTTACGCCGCAGTGCCCGTTATCACCAGCACCGTCTGGCTCAAGCGGATACCTGCGGCCTGCTGGGTCCGCGGGTGCAGCTGTTGCCGCATCAGTTTTATATCGCCTCCCAGGTCTCACGGCGGCATGCTCCTCGGGTACTGCTGGCCGATGAAGTGGGCTTGGGTAAAACCATCGAGGCGGGCCTGATTATTCACCAGCAGGTGATTAGCGGGCGGGCCGAACGGGTGTTGGTGGTGGTGCCGGATTCGCTGATTCATCAGTGGCTGGTCGAGATGTTACGGCGCTTCAACCTGCGCTTCAGCATCATGAACCGCGAGCAATACGGCGCCTTGCTGGAATCAGCGCAGCCCGATATTTTTGCCAATAATCCGTTCGATACCAGTCAGCTGGTGATCTGTCCGCAGTCGCTGCTGATCGAAGAGCCGCGTTACCATGAGTTGGCTGCCGCCTGTCGCTGGGATCTGCTGGTCGTCGACGAGGCGCATCACCTGCACTGGACCGAGCAGGAGGTCAGCGCTGAATACCGTTGTATCGAGATCCTGGCAGCACAGGCCAAGGGGCTGTTGCTGCTCACGGCGACCCCGGAGCAGCTTGGCGTGGAGGGGCACTTTGCCCGACTGCGGTTGATCGATCCCGATCGGTATTACGATCTGAATCGTTTCGTGGCTGAGGAGCAGGATTATCTGCCGGTCCGGCAGCTGGTCGACCAGTTGCTGGAGGCCTCGGATGTGGCGGCGTTGCTGACCGATCCGGACTTCAAGGAGGCGTTTTCTCCCTATGCGAGTACCAGTAATTACAATGGCTTAGTCTTAAAGGCTCAGCAGGATGCGAGCCAGGACTTGGTCCGCAACGAGCTGATCGATCAGCTTCTGGATCATCACGGCACCGGCCGAGTGCTGTTTCGAAACACCCGCGAACAGGTCAAGGGCTTTCCCGGACGGGTGCTGGTTCCGCACCTGCTGGAGCCCTCTGCGAGCGTTACCGAGGCGCTGCAAAACGGTTCGCTACGCGAGCAGCTGCACCCCGAGAAGTTGTTGGGCGAACACTGGCTCAGTATCGACCCCAGGATTGAGTGGCTGCAGCGCTGGCTGTTGGCAGAATCGCAGGACAAGGTATTGCTGATCTGCGCCGATATGAGCACCGCGCAACAGCTCGAAGAGTTTCTGCGGTTACGGGTCGGGCTGCGCAGTGCGGTGTTCCATGAGCAGCTCAGTCTGGTTAACCGGGATCGGGCGGCGGCCTATTTTGCCGACCCGGAATATGGAGCGCAGGTGCTGGTCTGTTCCGAGATCGGCAGTGAAGGGCGTAACTTCCAATTTGCCCACCAGTTGGTGATGTTCGATCTGCCACTCAACCCGGATCTGCTGGAGCAGCGCATTGGCCGCCTGGACCGGATTGGTCAGACTGACCGGGTCGAGATCCATCTGCCTATCTGTCGCAACAGCGCCAGCCATCACCTGATGCGCTGGTTGCATGAGGGGCTGGATGCATTCCTGAGTCCCTGTCCCTACGGGCATCTGTTGCTGGAGCAACAGCGCGAGCAGCTGGAAACGCTGTTGCTGGAGCCTGACGAGACGAGGTTTGCGGCCTTCGTCGAGGATACGCGTCGCCAGGCGGATACGCTGCAGCAGCATCAGCACCAGGGGCGTGACCGGCTGCTGGAGCTTAACTCGTGCCGTGAGCAACCCGCGCAGCAGGTTCTGGGCTCGGTATTGGAGACCGAAGATGAGGGTGCGCTGCGCCAGTTTCTGGAGGCCTGCTTCGATCATTTTGGTGTGGATCAGCAGTCCGATACGGAGCACAGTCTGATCCTTTATCCTGGGGATCACATGCGCTGCAGCTTCCCGGGCTTGCCCGAGGATGGCTTGACCGCCAGCTTTAACCGACAACAAGCGCTCGAGCGCGAAGATATAGCGTTTTTCACCTGGGAGCATCCGCTGGTACGGGGGGCCTTCGATCTGATCACCGAGGATGATGTCGGTAATACCGCGATCTGCACGCTGAAGCTTCCGGGCATCAAGGCCGGCACGTTGTTGCTAGAATGCTTGTTCCAGCTGCATTGTCCTGCTCCCAAAGGGTTGCAGATTCCACGTTACCTGCCCAGTGGCGGTTACCGACTGTTACTAACGGCTGACGCTAAAGATTGTAGCGCACTGATCAGTGCGGATCAGCTCACGGCAATGGCGAAGCATCTGCCGTACCCGGCCGCTAAAAATCTGATTAAACCGCTGCGGGAGCCGATCACGCAGCTGTTGGCGGTGGCGGAGCAGAAGGCGCTGCAGCAGCTGCCAGCGCTGATTGCGCAGGCACAGGTGCAGATGAACGCATTGCAGCAGCCACAGCTGGAGCGATTGCAAACCCTGGCCCGGGTTAATCCCTCCATCCGTAATGTTGAGATCGAGCAGCAGTTGCAGCTGATGGAGGAGCTTGAGCACAGTATCGATCGCAGCTTATTAAAACTCGATGCGATACAGGTGCTGGTAACCACCTGATCTGCAACGCTGCACCCCCTGGCGCTCGGGGCTCCTGGTTCCGTGTGCGCGCTCAGGCCCGGCTGTCCGTCTTAGCGCCGTCGCGAGACAGGGCGCTGGTTTTTGTTCTGGGGCCGGGATCCGGGGTGGCGTGGTCGGGGCTTTTGGGTCGTATCTGCAGTCGTGGCCAGGTGGACCTGCTCGGTGCGTGATTGCCCCGGCTGCAACGAATCAAGCGTCCAGCTGCCGATGGCCACCCGCACCAGACGCAGTGTAGGAAAACCAACGGCGGCGGTCATTCTGCGCACCTGACGGTTGCGTCCCTCACGAATTTTCAGTTCTATCCAGCCGGTGATGTCGTTCTGGCGCTGGCGTATCGGCGGTACCCGGGGCCAGAGCGCGGAGGGCTCTATGCGCCGGCACTTGGCGGGTCGGGTCATCCCATCTTTTAAGTCAACCCCTTTGGCTAACCGATCGATCGCAGCATCGGTAATCGCCCCTTCGAGTTGTACCCAGTAGGTTTTTTCCAGTTTAAATTTAGGGTCACACACCTGCTGCTGCAGCTTGCCATCGTCGGTTAATAGCAGCAGTCCTTCGGAGTCGTAATCCAGCCGGCCTGCGGCATAGAGTCCGGGCTGGCGGATAAATTTTGCCAGAGTGTTGCGGCCTTCGGGGTCGGTAAACTGACAGAGTACCTGAAAGGGTTTGTTGAATAAGACGATCTTGGCCATGGTGTCTCCTGAGCGGGGCCTCACTGTAGTCATGTGTGGCAGCAGGGGCAAGTGGCGGCAGCGGGCTTGATTTAGCGCAAATACGTCATATTGTCGACAATTATGTTTTATCTCTATTTTCAGGGTGTGAAAAAATAATCGAATCAAGCTGTTGTTATGAATGGTCTTTGTTTGTATAAAAGGGCTGTTTCGCCTTTTGTCGTAGTTAAAACAATAACCAAAAGGGTTATTGTATTGGCCGCAATAGGGTTTGACTGTCAACAATGTACAGGCTGAACAAGGTAGTTTCTTGATTCAAGCCCATAACAAACAATGAAAGGACCGGAATCATGGCCTACTTGGATGAATATAAAAAATCAATTGAAACCCCCGAGGCTTTCTGGAAAGAGAAGGCAGCAGCCTTAGATTGGTTTAAATTCCCGCAGCAGATCCTGTCAAAGGATAACAACGGCATCGACCGTTGGTTCGCCGATGGTGAGATGAACACTGCCCATATGGCGCTGGATTATCATATCGAGGCCGGCCGTGGCGACCAAGTTGCGATCTACTACGATTCTCCGGTCACTGATAGCAAAAGAGCGATTACCTACACCGAGCTGCGTGATCAGGTGGCCAAGTTTGCCGGCGTATTACAGAGACAGGGTGTCGAAAAGGGCGATCGGGTCGTTATCTATATGCCGATGATTCCTGAGGCCGCTGTTGCGATGTTGGCCAGCGCCCGTCTCGGTGCGATCCACTCGGTGGTGTTTGGTGGTTTTGCGCCGAATGAGCTGGCGGTTCGGATCGACGATGCCGAGCCCAAAGTGGTTGTGACCGCGTCCTGTGGAATCGAGATCGCCAAGATCATCCCTTATAAGCCGCTGCTGGACGCGGCGATCAGTCTGTCCGCCCATAAGCCTGATAAATGCGTGATTTTCCAGCGTCCGCAGGTCGTCGCCGAGATGATCGAAGGACGCGACCTGGACTGGGTTGCCGAGATGGAGAGCGCCACAGCCGTGGGTTGTACCCCGGTCAAAGGCACCGACCCGCTGTATGTTCTTTACACCTCCGGCACGACCGGCAAGCCCAAAGGGGTTGTGCGTGACAATGGCGGTCATGCTGTCGCGCTCAAGTACAGCATGAAAGCAATCTACGACATGAACCCGGGTGAAGTGTTCTGGGCAGCGTCCGATGTAGGTTGGGTGGTGGGTCATTCCTACATTGTTTATGCCCCGTTGCTGGCGGGCCTGTCCAGCGTCTTTTACGAAGGCAAGCCGGTGCGCACCCCCGATGCCGGTGGTTTCTGGCGTGTGTGCGAAGAGTATGGGGTTAAGGCGCTGTTCTCGGCGCCTACCGCCTTCCGCGCCATTCGCAAGGAAGACCCTGATTCACTGTTGCTCAAGCCTTACGATCTGTCCAAGCTGGAATATATCTTTATGGCGGGCGAGCGCCTGGATCCGCCGACCTATCACTGGGTCAAGGATACCCTGGGCGTTCCTGTTGTCGATCACTGGTGGCAGACGGAAACGGGCTGGGCGATCTGTGGCAACCTGATGGGTGTTGAGGCTAAAGCCCCTAAGGCTGGCTCTTCGACCCTGCCAACCCCTGGTTTTGATGTGCGTATTCTGGATAGCAAGGGCAATGAGGTCGAGGCGAACGAGCAGGGCAACGTCGCCATCAAGCTGCCACTGCCACCGAGCTGTCTGCCCACCGTCTGGGGCGATTTCGAACGCTTCCGTACCGGCTATCTGAATATTTTCAAGGGTTACTATGTGACCGGCGATGGCGGCTATAAGGATGAAGAGGGTTACGTGTTTATTATGGGTCGTACCGATGATGTGATTAACGTCGCCGGTCATCGTCTCTCAACCGGTGAGATGGAAGAGGTCGTTGCTGGCCATCCAGCTGTCGCCGAGTGCTGTGTTATTGGCATCAACGATTCTCTCAAAGGCCAGAACCCGGTCGGGTTGGTGCTGCTCAAGGATGGTGTCGATATCGATGAGAAGCAGCTTGAAGCTGAGCTTGTTGCTGCCGTGCGTAATACGATCGGTGCGGTCGCCTGCTTCAAGAGCGCGATCGTGGTGCAGCGGTTGCCCAAGACCCGTTCCGGAAAGATCCTGCGCAAGCTGTTGCGCCAGATCGCCGATGGCGAAGAGTACAGCATCCCGTCGACTATCGATGATCCGGCCAGCTTGCCGGAGATCGCGGAAATTATGAATGGCCACGGACTCTTGAGCTGATCAGCAGCCAGAAAATTTCGTCATTATTTAGCGGACTCTAATGAGTCCGCTTTTTTTTTGTCCCGGATATGGTTACAGTCGGTGCATTGACCAAGCTAGGAGCCTGTTGGGCTTGGCCGATCGTAGCGAGGGCCTTTTGATTTAGGCTAAAGTCGATTTGAGGCAGATTTTTTGATCATCCAAGGCGAATAGCGAGCTATTTAACGAGGATGATCATGAAAATATGACCCCTCTCTAACTTAAGAGAGCCGGGTTTTCCGCACGACTGCATGGATGCAGGAGGTAGAGCAACGCAGGAGCGGTTGCCGAGTAGATCAGTGTTAAGTCCGACAGGTTCCTAGGGAGCACTCTGTGCAGCAGACCGTATTAATCGTGGATGATGAGATCAATATCACTCTGTCGTTTCAGCGGCTGTTCCGAAAAGAGCCGTATCGGATACTGACTGCTAATAGCGGCCAGCAGGCCGTCGATATTATGGCCCGCGAAGCGGTTGACGTGATCATTTCGGATCAGCGCATGCCCGGGATGACCGGTGCTGAGCTGTTTTCCATCATTCAGCAGTCATACCCGCATACCATTCGTCTGTTGTTGTCTGGTTACACCGACTTTGACGCGCTGACCTACGCCATCAATAACGGTGCCATCAGCAAATTTATCAGCAAACCCTGGAGTCGGGACGAACTGCAGAAAAGCCTGCAGCAGGCCTTGATGCGTGCGCAGGAGCTCAGTTGTCAGAGCGACTACGATCAGGCGTTCCAGAGCTCGACACAGGGGATGTTGCTGCTCGATACCGATTATCAGATTATTTCGACCAATGCCGCGCAGCTCAAGTTGACTGGGCACCAGACATCCGAGCTGGTGGGTAATAGCCTGTTTGAGGCGATCCCTGAGCTTGATCGTCATCAGATCCAGAGTGCGATCAGTAGCGATCAGCACTGGCATGGTGAACACTGGTTGCTCAGGCGGGATAAAAGTATCGCCCTGTTTGCGCTCACATTGCAGGAAAATCCCGATACCCAACGGCTGAGTTTTAGCTGTGCCGATATCACCCAGGCGCGGCGGAATGAATTGAGCAGTCGTCATGACCTGCTGACGGGATTGCTGAATCGGCAGAGCTTCGAAAAGGAGGTGGCGGAACCGTTAGCCGGTGCTGAGGCAGCGTCGATCATCGCGGTATTGTCGCTGAATCTGATCAATTTTCGTCAGGTCAATGAAAGTTACAGTCATGCCACCGGGGATGAGTTGTTGTGTAGAGTGGCGGCTTCGTTACGGGAGCTGCTCGGCGAACAGCAGATCATTCGTCGCATCGGCCGCGTCGGCGGCGACGAGTTCGCACTGCTCTGTATCGCGGCAGACCGCCCGGCCTTGTTTTCCCTGTGCGAAGCCCTGCTGGATTGGTTTAAAGCGCCGATAGAAGTCGGCGAGCATCGTTTGTTTATTCACTTTAAGCTAGGGGTTGCCCTGGCAGAAAGCGGTGTGGTGAGTGCTGCAGAGCTGATTAAGCAGTCGGCGACGGCAGCCGTGCGCGGTGACTTGCAGCAGCGTTTTAGTGTCTATAACGAGCAGATGCTTAAGGGCGCCAAAGAGCGCATGGAGCTGCATAATGATCTTCATAAGGTTATTAGTAACAATGAATTGGCACTTGTTTATCAACCAAAGGTAGAGATAAAAAGCGGTCGGATTATCAGTGCCGAAGCGCTGGTGCGCTGGAATCATCCGACCAAGGGACTGATCTCTCCCGACCAGTTTGTGTACCTGGCAGAAGAGTCGGGGCTGATTCTGGATATCGGTGATTGGTGTATCGGTGAGGCTTGTCGCCAGCTGGCCCATTGGGAGCAGCGCGGTATTGCACCGCTGACGGTAGCGGTTAACCTGTCGCCGCGGCAGTTTTCAGATGATGCCCTGCCGCAACGCTTGCTGGCGCTGCAAGCCCGGCATCATCTAGGGCGCTCGGCGCTGGAGCTGGAGGTGACCGAAAGCACCTTGCTCGATGACAGTGATCGGGCCATAAACATGATGCAGCAGATCCGCAGCCTCGGTATTCAGTTTGCGATGGATGATTTTGGCACCGGCTACGCCTCCTTTGATTATCTCAAGCGTTATCCGTTTTCGACCCTGAAGATCGACCGCAGCTTTATCATCAATCTATGCAGCAGCACGCGCGAGTATGCCATTGTCGAATCGATGATCAAGATGGCGCGCCAGCTCGGTCTGTCCGTCGTTGCCGAAGGGGTTGAGGAACAAAATCAGGCGGAGACCCTGAAGAAGATGGGCTGTGATTATATCCAGGGCTATTTATATAGCCGCCCGATAGGCGCCGATGCTTTTGAGCAGTTGCTGATCGAGCAGCCTTTTTTGATCAAGAGTGTCACTTGTTAATCAAGAGTGCCACCTGACTTTGGCCGTAAACATGTAGCCGGCACCGTAGATGGTCTTAATGATTGCAGGGTTGTGCGGATCGGTTTCAATCTTTTTTCGCAGTCGAGAGATGCGCACATCGATGCTGCGATCGTACGGTGACAGGTAGTCCCCCAGTAACTGGTCACGGCTGACGATGTGGCCTGAGCCGCGAAACAGCACGGTCAGCATCTTGGCTTCGGTGGCGCTGAGGTTTTCGACCCGGCCGTCACGATGATTCAGAGTCAGGTTGCTGGCACGAAAACACCAGTCACCGAAACTGGCGAGCTCCTGGCTAGGATCGATGTTAACGGCTCGGCTTCGAACCCGGCGTAAAATACTTTTGGCCCTGGCCACCAGTTCGCGCGGTTCAAAGGGTTTGCTAAGGTAATCGTCCGCACCCAGCTCCAACCCCAGTACCTTGTCGGGCAGGCTGTCGCGTCCCGAAATAATAATAACCCCTATCTCATCGCAGTCGCAGAGTTGCTTGACCAAGGTTAGGCCATCCATGTCCGGCAGGCCCAGATCGATGATACAGAGGTCGGGGTGATCCTTTTGCAATGCGCGTGACGCTTGACTGCCGTTGCTGAAAAATCGCGCGTCATAGCCAAAATCCACCAGCGTATCTGTAATCATCCGCCCTAAGTCTTCTTCATCTTCAATCACGTACACCAGCGGTTGGGGTTGGTTCATCAATTAACTCCCTTTGGACCAAATCACTGTTTGAGGTGCGGCCTAGGAGCCCCTGGGCCTGAATAATTGCGTGTTGTAACTGGGTTGGGTCGAACGGCTTCTGGATCAGTGTGGTGTGTGGCTCCTGGCGGGTCACCGCTTCGCTGTATCCGGTCATCATGACCACAAAAGCGTCAGGATGGGTGTGCTGGCAGGCCTCTGCGATGCTGACGCCGTTAGCGCTGCCCGGAAGCATTATATCGGTCACTACGCCTGCCAGCGCATCAATGTTGCCGAGCAGTACCAAGGCCTCATCGCCGTTACCGGCTTCTACCACCACAAAGCCCAGCGCGACCAGCTGGGTACGGACTACCGAGCGCACATCGGGGTTATCTTCCACCAGTAACACCAGCGTGTTTTCACCGCGCACGAGCCGTGTCGGAGCAAGTTCTGCCGCAGGCAGGGCGGCGATTGCGGGCGAGGCCGCGACCGGCAGCAGTAACTGTACTTCAGCGCCGCTACCGGGCGGGCTGAGGATGCGGATATAGCCACTGGATTGCTTCACAAAGCCGTACACCATGCTCAGTCCCAGGCCTGAGCCTGCGCCGGTGTGCTTGGTGGTATAAAAGGGCTCGAAAGCACGCAGCAGGGTTTCTGGATCAAATCCCTGGCCGTCATCGGCGATGCTGAAACGGACATATTCGCCACTCGCAACCGGTTCATCATACTGGCAGGCGCTGCTGATCCGGATCTGTTCAGCTAGGATCGTCAGCCGGCCTCCCTGCGGCATCGCATCGCGTGAGTTGAGCGCCAGGTTGACCAGGGCATCGTCCAGCTGGCCCGGATCGACAAAGATTCCTGGCGTGCCGCTTGCGACCCGGGTCTGCAGAGTGATGGAGTCGGGCAGCGAGGGGGCTAGCAGCAGGGTTAGCTCGCTGATCCGTTGCTGGCAGCTCACCACGCTGGGTGTAAGCGGCTGGCGGCGCGCAAAGGCCAGCAGGCGGCGGGTTATATCGGCTCCCCGGCGGGTGGCGCGAATGGCCGGTGTCAGGTGCCGCAGGTTCAGCTCCGGTGCGTCAGTTTTGTGCTGCAGTTCGAGTAGGTTGCCCAGAATAATGGTCAGCAGGTTGTTGAAGTCATGCGCCAAGCCGCCTGACATCTGTCCTACGGCATGCATTCTATTGGCTTCTGCCAGACGCGTCTCTGCCTGTTTTTGTTGGGTGATATCGATCGATAGATTCAGAAATCCGCTGACCCGTTCCTCGTTGTCGTAGAGCGGTAGCAGGGTGCGTCGGGTGATAACTTCCTCATCGTTGCGCTGGAGGCGGTGCTCGAACGTCGACTGCTGGCCTGCCAGTGCGCGTGCGATGTAGGGCTCGATGTCGGCATACATCGCCGAGCCCAGGATCTCAGCGGGAGAGCGGTCAACCATGCTGGCTTGGTCCCGGCCAAACATCTCTACGTAGCCCTGGTTGACGAATACGTACTCGTTACGATTGTTGATGTAGGCAATCTGGGCGGGTAGGGCGTCAAGAATGAGGCGTTGCCGGGTCTCCGTCGCTTGCAGCACGTTACGGGTTGTCTGCAGCTCGTCGACGGCTGTCAGTAGCTCGCTGTTAGTGCTCTTTATTTGCTCTGTTCGCGCATTAACTATGGAGTCCAGGTTTTTGATATTATTTGATAGTTGATCAACCATAGAGTCAAAGGATTCAGCCAGAACGCCCAATTCATCAGACCGCTTAATGCCGCTCTTGGCCGACAGCTGGCCCTTGCTGACCAGCGCGGCGGTATATGACAGGCGTCGGATCGGCGCGGTAAACCAGGTGGCGAAACCCCAGGCCAGCAACGACCCCAATACCAGCGTGATCGCTGCGATGAGCATGATCCGGGTGCTCAGCAGCTCGGAGCTGCTCTGTAGATCGTCGACATAGACCGACGAGCTGATATACCAGTCAAAGCCGGGGATATGCCGCACCAGTGACAACTTGTCGTAACGATAGTTGCCTGGATCATCCGGACTGTCCCACTGATAGACGGCTTCTGTGCCGCTGTCGGATACACTGATCAGCTCCTCGACAATCGGCTTGCCGGTGACCGGGTTGAGCAGTCCGGCAAAGTTGCTGCCGTCGATATTAGGGTTGGGGTGGATCAGCATGTTGGCTTGGGGGTCAAACACGAACAGGTAGCCGTTGTTGGCGATCGTTATCTCCGCGAAGGCCTGCCGTAGTTCGCTCAGCGCTTTGAGTTTCTTGGCCGAAACCTCTCGTTCTACCTCGTCAAGATAGACCCCTGAGCCGATCACGAAGCCCCATTCCGGAAAGTTGCGGACATAGGAATACTTGTCCAGCGCTTGAGTCGAATCCAATCGGGGCCATTTATACGGATAAAACCCTTCGCCCTCTGTGATAGCCAGTTGGACTACGCTTGGGACAATCAGTTTACCGTCACTGTCACGGATCGTTGCGGCATCTTGCCCAAAATACCCCTCTGCCGGGTGTGACAGTAGTTGGTAGTCGTAGTCGGCGACCCAGATGTAGGTCTCATCATCGGCACGAAAGTTACGCAGCTCAGAGAAAATAGTACGCCAGGTCTCGGCCTCACTGTAGCCCTGTTGTTTCAGTACGCGGTACAGAGAGAGGATAAAGTCTTCGGTCAGGCTGATGATCGATTTAAGCCGCTGCTGATGTGAGCCGAGCGCCTGCTCGCGATAGTCTTCACTGCCCAGGTGCATCTTGGTCGCCAGCTGATAGGTGTTGTTCAGGGCGATTTTGCTGGCGTTGTGTTCGATCTCCAGCACCTTGTTCTTAATCAACGGCACCGAGTACCAGTAGAAAGAAACGAAAATGGTGCCGATGATGGCCAGCATCATCGCAAAGAAACGGGTGGTGATCGCCGATAGCTTGGGCATAGAAGCGATTCTTGGCAGTAGAAGAGGGGGCGAATTTAACACAAAAAAAGGGTTGCTCGGGGCCTGTTACATTTGGTTAGATTTACGCAACACTCGGGTAACGCTAAGGCGCTACATTGGAGGGCTGTAATTCTGCGGTCGATAGGGCGGTGCAGGGCGGTCTCTTTGTGTTGAGGGGGCAGGCTGCGCTGCATGATAATGTCTTCCGGCGGCTAGGCGGATGTAAGCGAGCGCTGATACACTGATTGCGACGCTATACAGCGCAGTCAACCAGGATTAACACTCGCCAGTTTTTAGGGTAAAAACAGAAAAGGATCTTAACATTGAGCGATAATCAGAACTCCCCTTACCTTGCGCACCTCGATAAGCATGCTGCCAATTTCACCGCACTCTCGCCGCTGACTTTTCTCGAGCGTGCGGCTAAGGTCTATCCGCTGCGTACCGCCGTGGTCCACGGTGATACGCGCCGCAACTGGGCCCAGACCTACCAGCGCTGCCAGCAGATGGCCAGTGCGCTAACTAAATACGGTATCGGTAAGGGTGATACAGTGTCGCTGGTCGCGCCCAATATCCCCGAGCATTTTGAGCTGCACTTCGCTGTGCCGATGTGCGGCGCCGTGCTTAACTCGATCAATACCCGGCTCGATTCTGAAAACTTCGCCTTTATTCTCCAGCATGCCGAAGCCAAGGTGTTGTTCACTGACCGGGAGTTCAGCGAGATGGTTGGGGTGGCGCTCGAGCAGGTGCCAAATAAGCCGCTGGTGATCGATATTGACGACCTGTATTGGCAGGGCGGCGAGTTGATCGGTAGCACTGACTACGAAGCCTTTCTGGCTACCGGGGAGTCCAGCTTCGCCTGGCAGCCGCCTGCCGATGAGTGGGATGCGATCACGCTCAACTACACCTCAGGTACCACGGGCGACCCTAAAGGGGTGGTCTACCATCACCGCGGGGCTTACCTGAACGCGGTCAGTAACGCGCTGTCCTGGGGCATGCAGCAACACCCGATCTATCTGTGGACGCTGCCGATGTTTCATTGCAATGGTTGGTGCTTCCCCTGGACGATCGCATCGATGGCCGGGGTCAATGTCTGCCTGCGCCACGTTCGCGCCGATGCGATCTTTAACCTGATCAAGCAGGAACAGGTCGGTTATTTCTGCGGAGCGCCGATCGTACTGAATATGCTCAATCTGGCGGATGCTGCGCTTAAGGCGGGGATCGAGCACCAGGTCAAGGTGATGACCGCCGGTGCGCCGCCACCCGCGACGGTCATTCAAGGTATGGAGGCGCTGGGCTTTGAGGTGACACATGTCTACGGCCTGACCGAAACCTATGGTCCCTCGGTGGTTTGCGCCTGGCACGACGAGTGGAGCGAGCAGTCCTCCGAGCAGCAAGCGCGGTTGAAATCCCGCCAGGGTGTTCGGGTGCCGATGCTGGATGGCTTGATGGTTGCCGATCCTGTATCCCTCGAGCCGGTCCCCCAGGATGGCAAGACGATGGGCGAGATCTTTATGCGCGGCAATCTGGTGATGAAGGGCTATCTGAAAAACCCGGCTACCACGGATAAGGCATTCGAGGGCGGCTGGTTTCACTCCGGCGATCTGGCGGTATGGCATCCAGACGGCTATATCGAGATCAAAGATCGCTCCAAGGACATCATCATCTCGGGGGGTGAAAACATCTCCAGTGTTGAGGTCGAGGACGTGCTCTATCGCCATCCGCAAATCCAGGAAGCGGCTGTGGTGGCGATGAAACATCCCAAGTGGGGCGAGACGCCCTGCGCCTTTGTCACCCTGAAGCCGGGTGAGACCTGCGCCGAACAAGCGATTATCGACTTCTGTCGTGAACACATGGCCCGTTTTAAGGCCCCGACCCGAGTGCTGTTTGGCGATCTGCCCAAGACCTCAACAGGAAAGATACGCAAGTTCGAACTGCGTGACACGGCTAATCAGGACGCAATACCGGAATAGTCATCCGTAGCACCCGCGGCGATCACTCGACCGCGGGTGCGTTTTTCTGCCGAGAGTGCTCTCCAGTCCAGGATCGATGTCTCTCCCGTTCCAGACCCTGGCTAATTCGGGCCAATCTTCGTTGTTTGTTTAGAGAAACGAAACTTATGAGTAGCTACAGCCATCCCTATCAAGATGCAGAGTTCATCCTCGAGCACCTGCTCGATTTTGATAACCATTGCCGCCAGTTAGACCTGGAAGAGGTTAATACTGAGTTGGCCAGCGCTATCCTGACGGAAGCCGGAAAGCTGGCCAGTGATGTGCTGGCGCCGTTAAACAAGACAGGCGACGAGCAGGGCGCGACGCTGGGTGCGGATGGGGTGCAGCAGACCCCGGGCTTTGCCGAAGCCTATCAGCAGTTTATGCAGAGCGGCTGGGCGTCGTTGACCGCGCCCGAAGTCTTCGGCGGGCAGCAACTGCCGCAGGTGTTGGGCACGGCTGTCAACGAAGTCTGGCACTCGGCTAATATGGCTTTCGCGTTATGTCCGATGCTCAGCCAGGGCGCGGTTGAAGCGCTGATCGCCCATGGCAGCGAGGCCTTACAGCAGACCTATCTGCCCCCGCTGATCAGTGGCGAGTGGACCGGCACCATGAACCTGACTGAGCCCCAGGCGGGCTCTGATCTGGCTGCTGTTAGTAGTCGTGCGATGCCGGAAGGTGATCACTACCGCATCAGCGGGCAGAAAATCTTTATCACCTGGGGCGATCATCAGATGACCTCCAATATCGTTCATCTGGTGTTGGCGCGGCTGCCCGATGCACCTGCTGGAGTTAAAGGGATTTCGCTGTTTATTGTGCCTAAATACCTGCTCGATGCGGGCGGTAAGCCGGGCGCGCTGAACGATGTCAGTTGTGTCTCGCTGGAACATAAATTGGGTATTCATGCCAGTCCAACCTGCGTTCTGAGCTTCGGCGATGAGGGCGGCGCGGTAGGCTATCTGGTCGGTGAGGCCAACAAAGGTCTCAAATATATGTTCACGATGATGAACAGTGCGCGCCAGTCGGTGGGTCTGCAGGGGTTGGCGATTTCAGAGCGTGCCTTGCAGCAATCGGTGGCCTATGCGCAGGAGCGAACTCAGGGGCGACGCGCGGACGGCAGCGCCAAGCCGATCATCGAATATCCCGATGTGCGCCGCATGTTGATGCTGCAGAAGGCCGGTACGCAGGCGATGCGGGCGTTGGCTTATGTGGCTGCCGCCGAGGTCGATCTGGCTGAGCATGGCGGGAGCCTGCAGGGCGGCGAGCATCAGGCACGGGTGGAGCTGCTTACCCCGATCGTTAAAGGCTGGATGACCGAATTCGCCCAGGAGCTAACCAGTCTCAATGTCCAGGTGCATGGTGGCATGGGCTTTATCGAAGAGACCGGTGCTGCCCAGCACTACCGTGATGCGCGGATCCTGACCATCTACGAAGGCACTACCGGGATTCAGGCGCTAGACCTGATCGGACGCAAGACACTGATGGATCAGGGCAAGGCGTATCAGGCGCTGCTCAGCGAGATGACCCAAACTGCGATCCAGGTTGAGAGCAGTCGTCAGCCGAAGCTGCAGAAGATCGGTCAACAGCTGCTTAACGCGATCGATGAGGCCAGCACAGTACTGCGCTGGTTGTTGAAGCAGGTTGATGCGAATTCGGATCAGGCCGGTGCTGTCAGCTATGACTTCCTGATGCTCAGTGGTTACCTGTGCGGTGGTTGGTTGATGGCCAAGAGCGCCTGGCTGGCCGAGCAGCAGCGTGAAGAGGCCGATGCCAATCGAGCATTCCTCGACACTAAAATAGTCACCAGCGAGTTTTACTTCAGTCATCTGCTGCCCCGCATTAGCGCTCACGCTCAGGTGTTGATGGCAGAGAGTGAGTCGATCATGGCCTTGACTGTCGAGCAGCTATGACGGACGTTGGGGTGCCTTGGTTACAATTGGATAGGGTTGTGACACCTTTGTTAAAACATTACCTGTTACAGTGTGTTTTAAGTGTTTAGCGCTTTAGCACATAGGTTCGAATGCTTAGGTTTTGAAAGCATAGATTTCGAATGCTGTCTTGAAAATATAGGTCTTGAAAGCAGAGAGCTTGAACGCATAGGCCCTGAGCATTGCACGTGACATTATCACAGCGTTCTTCTCCGTAAATGTGATAGGTTTTTGGCCCCTCTTGCAGGGGTCTTTTTTTATCTGCAGATTATTGATTTCGGAGTCCCATGATGAATCCTGACCCAAGCCTGGATGCTCATTCTGCCGCTGACCGCTTAATTCAGTCGCTGTGGCAGGCCCTGCAGGCTGACGGCAAGGATCCTGATCATCTGCACCCTGACGATCTTGCGGCTGTCGACCAGTTTCATATTCGCGGTAAGCAGGCCAGTGTCGAGTTGGCAGATCTGCTGCATCAGCACGGCGTAGTGCCACAGCCCCGTATTCTCGATCTGGGGGCGGGTCTGGGAGGTTCCGCCCGCTACCTGGCCAGCCGTTTTACCGGTACGGTTGTGGGGCTGGAGTTGTCCGCGGAGTATGTTGCTGCGGCCCGGGCCTTTACCGACAGGCTGGGTCAGGCGCAACAGATTCATTTCTGTGTCGGTGATGCCACCGCCATACCCTACGCTGAGCAGAGTTTCGATGCGGTCTGGTTGCAACATGTGTCGATGTGTATCGCGGATAAAGAGCGTTTGTTTGCTGAAGTTTTTCGGGTATTAAAACCCGGCGCAAGTCTGGTGTTGCAAGAGATTGTGGCGGGGGAAGGGGGCGCTGCCCACTTTCCGGTGCCCTGGGCCCATACCGCTGAGGATAGCTATTTATCCACCCCGAGCGACTTGTTACAGCAGTTGCAGCAACAGGGCTTTCGGGTCAGGGATTACCAGGATAAAACCCCCGAAGCGTTGCAATGGTTCCAGCGCCGGTCGCGTTCGACGCCCGCCGCGCCCAAGTCGCCCGCAGCATTGGGGCTCAAGTTGCTCCTGGGGGATGGTTTTGCGGTGATGATGGCTAATCAGCTGCGCAATCTTACCGAGCAGCGGATCGGTCTGTCCCAGTTGCTGGCCCAGCGACCGGCGGACACCGAAGCGCCAAGCTGAGTTATTTGCCGTGATTCTGCTTCAGTCTGGTCAAAGCTCAGTCAGGCCAGTATTAAGCACCTGTGGTCGAGTAATAAGGTTTCATACTGAGGTTCGCTAGAGCCCCCATGTTACTGCGCCGTAATCCAGGCTGCTGAAATAAAGTCGCATACTTAAAATGGATAACGAGCCGTTTCAGGCGAATCATTCGTAATAGAGAATCATACAGAGATCCCCATCTAGCAAAAGGATCTATAACCCCAGCGGCAGGTATGCTCAAGTGCAGCCGCTCAAGCTGGACCTTCCTTGTCTACAGCGAGCGACAGTAGTCGGCATTCAGGAGTCACTCAGGAGAGGACGCGAGGCGGCTGCTTCATCTACAGCGCGGCCATGCCTCAGGTGTCACTGGAACTTCGGGTATTGGCCCATAGCCGACGTTTAGATGTTGCTGATGAAACGGTGGCGACAAGCAGCTAACGACACTTTGCGGACGCTGGGGATCGCTTTATCGGAGCAATCTTGCATCACGATAAATCCCCCATAGCAGGCACTGATCTAAGCGTCTTGGGTTGGCTATAGTTGCGCCATTGAAGACTTTTTTTCACTTGCATGATTATGAACAGCTACACAATTCGAAGCTATTGAGTGTCTTACCGGCTAGCCTCAACGCTTCTAATTTTAATTCAGGGGTGTGCTGCTTGCGTTTTACTTTGGTTGTCATCGTTTACCTCGTTAAGCGATTTTACTCGCTTGACTCAATGTTCATACACGATGTGACAGATCAGACCTTCAGCAACCGTCGGCAGGGGTCGATCATTAGAGGGCCGTCGGTAGAAGAGGCCGTTTTTGTTAAGGCTATGCCTGCCAATAAGTTGTAATTAATACAATCAGCATAACCTTCCTGTTTTATAAGAATGTGGAATATATATTGCTCTATGTTGTAGGACCGTTTGTTTCACAAAAGGTCCTACAACATAGAGGATATAACAATGAAAAAGCCGTCTAATCGATTGGTTTTTATTGCAAACATGCAGCAAAAAAAGCAATGTGCGCGGAACTTTTCACTTGCTGCTGCCATCAGCCTGTCTATTACAGGCTTGATTTCGCCTGCTTGGGCCGATGACACCGATGGTAAATACGGAGGAATGGTGGAAGAGCCGGGTCACACACTGTTTGGCAAGTACAGCAAACAGATAACTGGTGAGTGGAATAATAGGCTACAAAGGGAGCCTTCCAGATCAAACCCTACGTTCGATACAATTAAAGGCTTAGTTTCGAATTCCAGTGCTGCTATCCACAACGTCAGAGACGGAGGCTTGGTCGTAGCGCCTGGTCACGCACTGTTTGGCAAGTCCTACCAACAGTTGACTAGTGAGTGGTCTAACTGGCTCCAAAAGGAACCACCAGGCTCAAATCCTGCATTCGATCCAGATGGTTTATCTTGTCATTTCAATCAAAAAGGAAAGATCTGGTTTCTTGCAGGAACATTCGGAGGTGTCGCAGATCGTGTCTGTAAAGTGCCTGCGAACAAAGGAATATTTTTCC
Organism: Motiliproteus sp.; assembly: GCA_036964625.1. Lineage (GTDB taxonomy): Bacteria > Pseudomonadota > Gammaproteobacteria > Pseudomonadales > Balneatricaceae > Motiliproteus. Next base: position 3,328 of record JBALTG010000051.1, on the reverse strand, counting down.
CAATATTCGCGGCCGTTTCCTTTGCTCCTGAGTTCCTGGGAGAACCTCCCTGTGAGGTTTTGACGAGCGAAGTTGACCAAATTCGCTGTGATATTAACGACGACATCCCCATCGCACCTAATGTCGGCCTTGAGGTTCTGATCAACGGAGAGCCTATCTCTGACCTTTACTCATATCGATCACAAAGTCAGCCAGGCGGATTCATCTTTGAGTCGGGACCACTGTTTCAAGCATTTGGCATCACGAGCGGCGATCGATTTCCCGCTGTAGCAGATGGTTACTGGATTCTCTTGAAACCACTATCACCAGGAGTTCACACCATCAGTTTTAGCGCTGACTTTGATAACGATGGAGAGCCCGACCTGGGGGCGAACTATACGCTAGACGTCCAAGGCAGGCACGGCAGGCACGGTAGGCACGGTAGACCCAGCCTCGAGGACTAGTCGTAAGGGAATGATTTTCAGTAGTATTCTTAACTCTTGGTCACTAGTTGACCCTTCTGGTAAAGGGCTATCTTCGTTGTTTTCGATAGTCCTTACTGCTTGTAAGCCGGTTTATTTGGCCTCTTTAAAAGTTGAAAATGGGCACTATGAAATCGACTACAGCCCAGCAACTAAGACATGTAAACTAGCTGAAACAAATTAAACCGATGTTTTCTCATCACAAAAAAACCATTATTTTCAAAGTTTAAGCTACAAACCCCTTATATAAGGAGTCCCCTACCAGTAGATGACGTATCAATTAGTTAACATTAGTTTTTAGGCATGAAATACCTGTTGATATTAATTATTTGAATGACTGATAATCAATCTATCAGGTACCTCCTTCAACATAAACGTTACAAATCGTCGACACGTTTTTCTTTGGCTACCACGTACAGTACAAACTTGTGTCTTTGAATTAATCTCAGCTCGCTACAACGTTGCCCCCAGATTCTTTGGCCTCCCGTTTTGTTCATCAACCTGGGTGATGGGGAGCTGGTAGTCAGTAAAGCTGGTCACTGATAGCGAGGTTAAATTCACTGCCCGATTGAGTTCTTAGGTCGTGAAAGGGGGCTCTCTCGGACCGCTATTACCAACTATGGAAATTGGTTAGAGGTGAGATACGTGGCAGCTGTGGACCGACTATTGCCAAAGGCTGAGACAAACTCTTGGTGGTCGGCAGTGTGCCTGGGGTGTCCATGAATCTGTTTCTGGTTGGCGCAATGGATGCGACCAACAAATAGTATTTTCAGGGAGGGCAGATAACCGGGCTGGTAGCGATTGTTATCAAAGCGCTGGGCCGGTATTGCTCCTGCGTAATCGGCACTTCCGGCATCCTTTGCGGTCATGAACGGCCGGTTTATCATTTATGAAACGCATCAACGGTCTGTGGCCGCAACTGGTCAGTTTTGAGAACCTACTCAACACCTATTGCAAGGCGCGAATCGGCAACAGTCGCGTGAGTCGGTAACGCTGTTCTCGCTCAATTTGGAGCAGGAGTTATTGCAACTGCAAGCGGATATGGTTAATGGTGAATACCAGCCCGGCAATTATCGCCAGTTCATCATCCGTGAGCGCAAACCACGCCTGATCTCAGCCGCGCCGTTTCGAGACCGAGTGGTGCACCATGCGCTGATGAATCAGTTGGAGCCGGTACTCGAAGCAGGTTTCTACCACCACAACTACGCCTGCCGCCCCGGCAAAGGCACCCATCGAGCGGTTGATCAGTATCAGCGCTGGGCCAAGCGGTACGCCTATGTACTGAAACTGGATATGGCACGGTATTTTCCATCGATACGGCACGGCCCGCTCAAGCAGCAGCTAAGACGGCTACTTAAAGACCAGTCTATGCTGGCGCTGTGTGACCGGATCATCGATAACAGCCCCTATGACAGCCCAGGGGTGGGGTTGCCGATTGGTAATCTCACCAGCCAGTATTTCGCCAACCTTTACCTTAATGACACCGACCACTGGATCAAGCAGCACCTCAAAGCACCGGCCTATCTGCGTTACGTTGATGATCTGATGTTGCTGGGTGACGATAAAGCGCAATTATGGAACTGCCGCGACCACATGATAGAGCGGCTGGAAAATCTGGGGCTGCAACTTCGCCCACGCTAACAGCATGTTTTGCAAACGTCTGAGCGGGTCGATGTACTGGGCTACCACTGGTTACGCAACGATAACGGCTACCGCTTCCAGCGCAAGTTACGACACAAAGCCAAACGCTACCAGCATGGCAAACTGAAACTGGGCGAGATCAATCCCTGTGTACAGAGCTGGATAGGCCATGCCCGGCATGGTGAAACTGAGCGATTGAGGGCGATGATTTTTGATCGAGTAACGTTGTATCCAATGATGGCTAGGTCAACCGTCTTGACTTGACGGTGGTATACCCTAAAACGCTCAAAAATTGGCACCACTCCTAGAAAATGTTAGATTGTACGTAATAACGTACAAAGGTGATTCCCATGCGAAGAATTAATCCAAATGAAGACATTCGTGCTCTTTCCGATTTCAGAGCTGGTGTCAGCGCCTATGTGCAGCAAGTTTCTGAAACCAAAAGACCTTTGGTTATCACCCAGCACGGAAAAGGGGTCGCTGTTTTGTCTGATGTCGGTGAGTTTGAAGCAATGCAAGCCCGCCTTGAGATGCTTGAAGAGCTTTACAAAGCGGAGTCTCAAATCAATGAAGGTCGAGGCATTTCACACGAGGATGCAAAATTTATCGTGATGAAGGGTGTTCAGCGTTGAAAATCACTTGGTCGCCTTTAGCAGTAGAGCAAGCACGAGACATCGCTTCATATATAGCACTAGGCAAGCCAAGCGTTGCGGAGCAATGGGTGAACGGGATTTTTGACTCAGTAGACTGTTTGATCGACTTTCCTGAAAGTGGACGCATAGTACCGGAAATCAAAAGAAAAGAAATTCGTGAGATTGTTCATGGTAGCTATCGGGTCATCTATAAAATCCAAGACAACCAGATCTGGATTTTACTCGTTAAGAATTACAGGCAACAGTTAAAAGAAGATGAGATTCAGCCATAACAAGCGCAGTCAGGAAAAGTGAACCTCCGCGATACACATCTTGCCTGGTGTTGCTGACATTACTGTTAGCACCTTCTAACAGTCCGCTCTGTGCGCATTGTGCGTGAGGCCATCGATTTGAGTATGCAAGCTTTATTACTCGACCACAGCACACCTATTTAACATAGCCCTTGTTTAGCTAGCCGGCACAGGGGGTGACCGTTAGCCGTACCTGCCGGTACGGCTTTTATGTACAGGATGTACGGTATGCCCCGAGAGCCATGGATGGCGGTAGGGGCGATGTACAGGATGTACGGTATGC
>JBALTG010000050.1:0-30129 GCA_036964625.1 Motiliproteus sp. | reverse complement strand
CTGCCAGTCCCCGCCTCTTCGTTTATTCCGTAACCTGGTGCCAGCATCTGGATGCAACATCCCTGCCCGGCCTGCAGGTCTGTGGTGTGAAAATATAACACCCAATTAAACCCAGGCTTTCTGATACCGACTTAATCGGGCTCCTGTGCAGAAATAGCGGCAGGGAATAACGCTATGCCCCACCTGCCGAGCGACGATCAACCTGTTGGATTAACATCCTGAGAAAAAAAGTTGATGATCCAGCGCATCATCAACCGGTCATCAACCTCGGCCGCGAGCGATACCTGCCCCTCCCGACAACGGGGCGCCGGAATACGGTCTCCGCGCCGCGCTATCAGCGCGGCTGAGTACGGTTTACTAAACTCAGGATGACCCTGAACGCTCAGCAGATGCTGCCCGTACTGAAGCATGTAGTAAGGACAGAATGGACTGCTGGCCAGCACCTCTGCGCCTGGCGGCAACTGAGTTATCTGATCCTGATGGCTGACCACTAGATCCAGCGATGGCTGGTAGGGTTCCATCCAGGGTTTCTTAACATCCACCTGGTTGAAAGAGACGCCAACGCCCCAGCCTCGGTCGGATTTTTCCGCCCGGCCAGCCAACACATTCGCCAGGAGCTGATGGCCGAAACAGATGCCGACAAATTTCTTCCCCGCCTGCGCCAGCTCAGCGACAAACGCCTCCAACTGAGTGATCCAGGCAGCACCATCATTGACACCGTAACGGCTGCCGGTGGTGATATAACCGTCGCACGCATCGACCGTCGCGGGTAGTTCCTCATCGACCGCGCGGTAGGTAACAAACTCCCAATCCGGGGCGATTTCTCCCAGCAAGGCTTCAAACATCGCCGGATAATTGCCAAACTCAGGCTGTAGTTCGTCCATCACATCATCGCATTGTAAAATGCCGATTTTCATCGCCTTCTCCTATGCATCTGTACTATGGCCTTCGTACTATGGCCTTCGTACTACGGCCTCTGTAGGCCGCTGTCCGGTGTCGCTGTTTACACTACAGCCGCCCCTGTACCGCTTCTGTAAAAATAAGGCTGTACTGCTGCGCATCGAAGGGGATCGGATTACCACCCGCAGAGGGATCTTCGGCGGCCATCTGCCCCACCCGTACTGCATCGCTGGCATCGATATTGATCTCCGCAAGGCTGTACGGAATAGCCAATTGCTTGCGCAGCGCTAACACCCAGCAGAGGAAGCCATCGAAGCCTGAATCGAAACCCGCGCCGGGCAGATCCAGATAGCGGGAGAGCCGCTCGATCCGCTCCTCGATAGCTGCACGATTGGCTTTGAGCACATAGGGCATCAGAATCGCGTTCAACAGGCCGTGATGGGCGTTATAGAGCGCGCCCAGAGGATGCGCAAGGGCGTGCATGCCACCCAGCCCCTTCTGAAACGCGGTTGCCCCCATGCTGGATGCAACCAGCATCTGGGTGCGCGCCTCCAGATCACTCCCGTCGGCCACCGCGCGCGCAAGATACGTTTTTACCAAACGCACCCCTTCGATAGCGATGCCTTCTGCCATGGGATGATAAAAGGGTGAACAGAGCGCTTCCAGATTATGCGACAGCGCATCCATACCGGTGGCTGCGGTGATATGCGGCGGCAGACCGCAGGTCAGCTCGGGATCGAGAATCACCACCGAGGGCAACATCTTGGGATGAAAAATAATCCGCTTAATATGATTCGCCTGGTCGGTAATCACCGAGGCGCGCCCTACTTCGGAACCGGTACCGGCCGTGGTCGGTACCGCAACAATGGCCGCGACCCCGGCTTCGTTGACCCGGGTCCAGTTATCGCCGACATCTTCAAAATCCCATAACGGCCGCTCCTGCCCTGCCATCAGTGCCACCGCTTTGGCGGCATCCAGCGCCGAGCCGCCACCGAAAGCGATCACCCCATCGTGGTTGCCGGCGCTATAAACAGCCACCCCATCTTCGACATTTTCCCCGGTGGGGTTGCTTTGTATTTCACTAAACAATGCGACTCGTAGGCCTGCCGCCTGACAGGACGCTAGCGCATCTTTCACCATCACCAGACTGGCCAATCCCGGATCGGTGATCAGCAACGGTGCCTGCATCCCCAACTGTTGACAGACCTGTGCCAGCTCCTTAATCCGGCCCGCGCCGGTACGAATACTGTTGGGATAGTTCCAGTTGGCTTCTAATACGCTCATCGCGGTCCCCTTAAAACTCAGTCTTGATATGGAATGATTTGGGGCGGGTCAGCGACTCGTAGCCCAGCTTGGACAACGTACAGCCACGTCCGGAATTTTTGACCCCGGTCCAGGCCAGCGCGGGATCCAGATAATCACAGCGATTGACGAACAAAGTCCCGGTCTGCACCTGATCACCCAGCGCGATCGCGGCTTCGATATCATGGGTAAAGATAGAGGCGGTAAGGCCAAACTCACTGTCGTTCATCAACGTGATCGCTTCCGCGTCGGAGCCGACTTTTTGCACCCCCACCACCGGACCGAAAGACTCCTCGGTCATCACCCGCATGCTGTGATCAACATTAGTCAACAGCTGCGGTGCCATATAAGGAGTGCCTGGCTGATCCAGAGGGAAGTCGTTCGGATCGATCTGAGCCACGGCCCCCTGCGCTAACGCTTCCTTGATCTGAGCACGGACAAAATCGGCCGCCGAAGTCCGCACCAGCGGTCCCAGGGTGGTTTGCGGATCGTCGGAACGCCCCAACTGGTACTGTTTGACCAGGACCACGGCTTTTTCTATGAAAGCCTCATAAACAGCTTCGTGGACATAGATCCGCTCGATACCACAGCACGACTGACCGGAATTAAAGAAAGCACCGTCGATGGTCGTTGCAACGGCATGGTCAATATTTGCATCGGCGCGCACATAAGCAGAGTCTTTGCCACCCAACTCCAGACCCACACCGATAAAGCGGCCTGCAGCGGCACGCTCTACCATCGTCCCGCCCTGCTCCGAGCCGGTAAAAGCAACATAGCCGATACCTGCTGATTGGATTAGCTGCTCGGTATCGGTATGGGTCAGGTGCAGATACTGGAATACCCCTTCGGGTAAACCGGCGTCCAGGAAGGCGGCAACCATTCGTTCGGCGCAGAGTGGGGTTTGCGCAGAATGCTTCAACAACACCGCGTTACCCGCCAGAATCGCCGGCATAATGGCATTGATCGCGGTCAGATAGGGGTAGTTCCAGGGCGCCACAACAAATACCACACCCAGTGCTTCACGCTGGATATAGCGCCTCAAGCCAGCCTTCTCGTTGACATGGATACGCGCCAAGGCTTCGTCGGCGACATCGATCATGTAGCGGGCTCGCTCTTCGAAGCCGCTAACCTCGCCCGCCGCGTATCGGATCGGCCGTCCCATCTGCCAGCACAGCTCTTCGGCAATTTGATCGCGCTGGGAAACAAAAATATCGACCGCCTTGCGACAGATCGCCTGTCGCTCAGCCAGAGGCAGGCGCTTCCAGGCGCGTTGAGCGGTGACTGCCCGCACCTGCGCGGCATCGATTAACGCTTGAGTTGCATGCGGGCGCTGCACATAGAGGGAGCCGTCCACCGGGGACAGGGTCTGCTGGATAGAAGCCATGATTGAATCCTTGCCACAAAAAAAATTGATCGGGAGAGCGCTACAGCACGTTGCCATCCCGAAAACAGGATGCCTTAGATGATTTTTAAATAATCTCGAAGTAGCGCTGCAGCTCCCAGTCGGTAATATGCTTATTGAACTCTCGCCCTTCCCACTCCCGGGTGGCGGCATAGTGTTCAACAAACTCGTTACCAAACAGCTCCCGAGCTGCGTCAGAGCGGCGCAGCGCGGTGGCTGCATCGACGATGTTCTGCGGCAGCGATTGGTGCACCGGGTGCTGCTGTTCGTACGCGTTTCCGGTCACCATCGGATCGGGTTCCAGCTCATGCTCGATACCGTACAATCCAGCCCCTAGCGACGCGGCCAACGCGATATAGGGGTTGGCATCGGCCGAGCCAAGACGGAACTCGATCCGCTGTGATTTTTCAGAACCGGGGATGACGCGCAACGCGGTGGTGCGATTTTCACAGCCCCAGGTTGCATCGGTCGGGGCCCAAAAACCGGGAACCAGGCGCGAATAGGCATTGACCGTTTGCGCCATCATCACCAGCAGCTCGGGCATCAACTTTTGCTGACCCGCCAGAAAATGGCGTTGTAGCTTGCTCATATTCATCGGTTGAGAGGGATCGTAAAAAGCCGAGCCAGAGCCATCCTTGTGCCGTAACGACATATGGATATGGCCGGACTGCCCGGGGCAGTCGTTAGACCACTTGGCCATAAAGGTGGCCATCATATCCTTGCGCTGCGCCCACACCTTGGTAAAGGTCTTGAACAGCGCGGCCTTGTCGGCAGCGTCCTGAGCACCACACACCGACAGCGCTGCTTCCAGCACCCCAGGCCCGGTTTCGGTGTGCAGGGCCTCGATCGGAAAATCCATCTGTTCGCCCAGTTCTAACAGCTCTTTATAAAGATCGGCATGCACCGAACTGCGTAACATCGAGTAGCCAAAGTTGCCTGGGGTAATCGATTCCAGATTACGATAATTTTTAGCCCGCGCCGAATGCGGTGTCTCATTGAACATAAAAAACTCGTACTCGAACGCCGCATACGCATCAAAGCCCATCGCATCGGCTTTTTCGAGCACCCGGCTAAGCACATTACGCGGACCGACCTTGGCGGCTTCGCCGTCGAAATCGCACAAGAACAACAACATCCCTGGTTCGAAAGGGATATCACGACAGCTATCGGCTAACACCTTCACCGGCGCATCGGGATAGCCGGTATGCCAGCCGGTAAATTCAATCCCGACGTTCTCGTACAGCTTATCCTGAGAATCCCAACCCAAGACTACATCGCAGAAAGCAAAGCCGTTATCCAGCGAGGAGAAAAACTTGCCCTTGTCCATATACTTGCCGCGCATGATGCCGTCATTATCGAACAGCCCCACCTTGACATGGGTCAGGCCGCGCTCTTCAACGATCTGCTTGGCGTCTGCGATGGTTGCTACATCTCTTGGGTTCATCATCGTTCACTGCCTTGTTGTGTTTATTATTAACCCGCCGGGGTACTAGGAGACGCAAGGATGCGTCAACATGGGTCGAAGACCCATGCGAGCCCCTGAACATCAAGCAGTTCCAGGCAACTGCGGCAGATGTTAGGGGCGATGGACAAATAGGTATGGAACCTATTTGTCCATCAGGTTAAGAGCCAGATTACAAAACCTATTCTGGACCTGTGACAAAACTCGTTGCACCTGATACTAGGCCTGCAAAAAAACACTCGCAAACACAATCAATAACCATGAAAAAATAGTATTAGGAATAATTATACTGGGACTGAACGCAATGATTTTACTGAAGATAGCCCTACCCACCGCAGTTACTGCTTAACCCACACCGCTATTTTTGCCAGAGCAGCAGTTGATTATTGGCGGGCATCGCCAGATCTGCCTGTAACCGTAGCCCCTGCGCTGCAGCCAGACGATCAACCGCTTCAAAATCACGGATACCGCTACGCCCATCCCGCTGCTGCAGCCAACGATCAAACTGGGCATTGCTGTCGCTGGTGTAAGCGCCCTGATAGCGAAAGGGCCCATAGACCGCCAACTTACCGCCGTCACTGAGAACACGCCCGACTCCAGCAAAAAAATGCTCGACCTCTTCCCAGGCGATGATATGCAACGTGTTGGCGCTAAACACAGCATCAACCACGACCTCGGGCCAGACGGCTGACGCAACATCAACACAGATGGGAGGGCTCAAATTGCCCAGCGGTGCCAGGGACAGGTTGTGCGTCAACGTATCGAGACCGCACGCCACCTCACTGGGCTGCCAGCGCAGATGAGAAAGCGCTTCAGCCAGATGCAACGCATGCTGACCCGAACCGCTACCGATCTCCAACACCGCCGTTCTATCGTCAAACAATGCCCGCAACTGCTTAAGAATCGGCTCTTTGTTGCGTTCGCAGGCTTCAGAAAAACCACGCATTTGGATTCCTTAAATACAGATATTTATCAATTTCAACAGCCCTAGTATAGAGTGGATACAGTCAGCGAGTTAGACACTCAGAACAAACAGATGACTATTCTGGGTCACGCTTATTAGGCATGATCACTCGCCTGAGATGGGTGTAGGCACGGCAATAAAGGGCGCCGGTATCCGTATTCGGGGGGCTTTTGGCTTAGATTCAGAGGGCGTTTTCGACACTATACGAACGCTGACAACTTGACGATCTAAGTGGCTCTTGTCGGCCCGAAAGGGCCACTTGGGGTCTGTGACCACGGCAATCCCCTCAGCCCTCCTGAATCACAGAAGCGGACGTTAATTTTACGGCGATGAGCGACGGCTAACGGCGGCCTATGGCCCATACCGGACATTTGAACAATGACCGTTTATGACAAGTGTTGCGACTTTGCTGCCGTCATCCTGGAGGTATATTAGATCGCAGATCAGCTCCATTTGGGCCACTCCGCATGAACTAAATTCAATCTTGCGATGGGCGCGGGAACAATCAACCGCTCGAGGGTGGAAGGTTAGTGGGAGGTCATCCGATTTCAGCTTATGCGCCCATTGCCGTCATTTCAGAGAGGGTTAGACCAGCCTAATGCATGAAGGCTCTTTTTCCGATATCGGACATCAAGAGCACCATTGGTGACCTGCAGCACGAAGATTTTTACCATACCCTTGGATCAGTGACTCACTTAGTTTCTCGGCATAGCCGGATATTTTCCGTTTAAATTTCTCCGACTTTGCTCTTTAGGATGGTGATCCTATCCGCTATCAGTGCTTATTAAGCACTCCTCTTGGCTAATCGGTGTTCAATGTTTGTTCAAACATTACCTTTTTCCAGAGCCAGACTCCCGGCTGCCTTCGCTACCGGTCGCGGTTGAATCGCTAACGTCTAATAAACTCAGCTCCACAACCTGTGCATCTGTCCGTAAGCATTGAAGCCTGGGCAATGTTGACCAAAGAGCAGGACTAGCCAGCGACCGCGCACCGTCATTCGTCCTGCAGCGCCGATTATCTCCAGCATCACTGTTCGCAACCTTCGACGCATGCGGCATGGCTGGGTGATGGACCGGTGAGTTCTTCCCTACCAAGGTGATAATACCTACCCAGCGCAAGATATTTTAGGCTAGCACGCCGAATGCCATGACCAGATCATTAGCGCCGAACTTGCCGGAAGGCAGGCGCTCCAGGGATAAATTAAAGTGGCGTAGGTTCAGCTTCATTTCGAAACTAGCCGTCAGGGTCGTTCTCAACTTAACGTTGAATACAGCCCAATATGAACTATATTCATTCTTAAACAGAAAAGACTGATTGGGAACCACCGTAACTAATAATGACATTATCCTTTGTTCCGGTGCGACAGAAACAGCTAGGTTTCTAGATAGGAAAAGGGATAGGAAAAGGGATAGACGTAGTAGAACGGTTTGTCGTTCGGCTAAGCATTGATGTCAATGAACAGCCCATTCCCGTCACATGGTTTAAAGATAGGGCTCTGGCCGATAGCGGAGTGTTGGATTCACTGAGTGAATCGGTTCTGGCCTGCGATAGTTATCGCTGGTGTGGGGCATTGGTTTTTGCTGATATAACGATAGTGTTCGATCCAATGCGGAATCGGAGTAGAGCGGGTTCCGCATAAACAAAATCCAAGGAGCTGAGGGAATCCATGATCGATTTTCTAATCCATTCCCCGATTTCCCACTTTGCCAGGAACACACCCCATCATGAAGCTCTGAGCTTTCGCGGTGAATCAATGAGCTATGCCTCCCTAGATGAGGCCAGCAATCAGCTGGCTCATGCGTTAATTCATAGCGGACTCGGAAAGCAAGATCGAGTGGGCATCTATATGTACAAGGGGCTTGATCTGGGGGTGGCTATCTATGGCATCCTCAAAGCGGGTGGCGTATTTGTTCCCCTTGATCCGTTTATGCCGGTTGAACGCCTGGCTTTTATACTCGCTGATTGTGAAATAACCCATCTCGTTAGCAGTGATGCCCTGGTACGCACACTCAGCAAGCTTACCCTGAGTCTCTCACCTCAGCTCTATGGTGTGAGTCAGGATACCTCATGCCCACACCTCGCGTGGGAGGACATCCGTAGCTTTCCCTCTTCAGCGTTGAAGAACCAACTGATCGATCAAGACCTGGGTTACATCATGTATACATCAGGATCTACCGGTAACCCGAAAGGCATGATGCACACCCATCATGGAAGCGTCAGTTACGCTCGCTGGGGGGCGTTACATGTAGGACTAATGGCACAGGATCGCGTCGCCAGCCATGCACCGTTACATTTCGATCTGAGCATTTTCGATTTTTTCTCAACCGTACAAGTGGGCGGCACGGTGGTGCTGGTTCCTGAGCAAGTGACGAAGTTTCCGGCGAACTGGTCCGAGTATATACAGAGCGAACGGATCAGCATTGTATTCACTGTCCCGTTTACGCTGATAGAAATGCAGCAACGTGGGGCGATGGAGCAACGTGACCTATCGTCGTTGCGTTGGGTACTATTCGGCGGCGAACCTTATCCACCCAAACATCTTCGGGCACTAATGAAGGCGTTACCCGATGCTCGGTTTACTAACGTCTATGGCCCGGCCGAGGCGCCTTCATGCTCCTGCTACGATGTGCCAGTGCTTGATGATGCAGACGATACCCCGATTCCCATTGGCACGGTTTCGCATAACTCTGCGTACCTCATCCTTGATGACAACGATCAGGAATGCTCTTACGGTGAGCCTGGCGAGCTGTGCATTCGCAGTTCAACGCTTACCAAGGGCTACTGGAAGCGCCCCGATCTCAATGCTCGTGCCTTTTATAGGGTTGAGTCCTTCGGGCCTTTTCCCCATGTGTTTTTTCGTACCGGCGATGTTGTGGTGCAGTATAAAGATGGCTTGTTACGCTATCTAGGTCGCAATGATCGGATGATTAAAACCCGAGGTCATCGGGTTGAATTGGATGAAGTGGAAGCGGCACTAACCAGCCACGCCGCGGTTTCGGAGGCTGCAGCTTTCGCCGTAGATGATGGGCGCGGCAGTAAAGCGATACATGCAGCGGTGACTTTGGAAGATGGGAAAAATCTAGCATCAGGGACGTTACATCGACACGCCCGCAGCAAGATTCCTGCTTATGCCTTACCCCTAGAGATTATCGTTGTTAGTGACTTGCCACGAACCAGTAGTGGCAAGATTGACCGTAAGCGTCTTGCTGAACAGAAAGTCGCCGAAGGTATGAATGAACACCGAGAAGAGTCCTTTTGATGAACATAGACACAATTCGTCATTTCATTAAAAACGAAATTCTGGACGATCCCAACGCGTGCGTAGATAACGATGACGACCTGCTGCTGACTCAGGTGCTTGATTCCCTCGGGATCATGAGACTTGTCGCCTATATAGAGGAGACTTGGAGTCTCGAAATTCCAGCTGCGGATGTCACCCTGGATAATTTCAGTTCTTTGCGGCAAATTGATGCTTATTTGGCCTGCCGAACAGAGGATGTGCAAGTCGCTACTTCATAGCCAAGTATTTTAGGCGGGTAGTAAATAATAACTGACCAACAGCTTGCGCCCTAGCCATGCATTCAGGGTACTCAATAGAAGAGGACGGCCATATATGTCATCCCTGAATACCGTTAATACTCAGTTTTTTAACGATTGTAGCCTTACCTTGCCCGCGTGCGCTTCCTGCTTATTTCTGAGAGGAAAGCGCTTTAAGGTCATTCAGAGTTTACTCTTGCTCGTCAGTCTTTTTATCAGTGCTAGTGCTAGCGCCCACACCCTGGGGCAAACCTATCTCTACATGACCGTTAGCGAAACTGCGTTGACCGGAAGGTTTGAGGTGACTGCCAGTGATCTGAACGCGGCCCTTGGGTTACAGCTGACAACCGACGGTAGTCTTGACCTCGAGCAAATTGACCCATACCAGGAGCAGATCGCAAACTATCTGCAAGATAATGTCAGCATCGCCTTAAATGGTAAACCTGCAGTGCTCCACTATCAGTCAACAACCTTACGCAGCCCTAAGATCGCACAGTACGTTATGACTGAATTTAGGATCGAATCACCGGCAGGTATACCGGACGTCATCGATGTTGAGTATGGAGTCATGTTTGACGTGGACCCCAAGCAACAAGCCTATCTGTTGATCGAGAATAATTGGCGCAGTGGCACGTTTGAGAATGAAGCTAAAATAGCGCTCACCTTTGCTGCCGATGACCGCAAACAACGCCTGGATCTCTCCGAATCAACGCTATTGCGCGGCATATGGAGTATGGCCACCCTGGGGATGCATCACATTATCGAGGGCATAGACCATGTCATGTTCCTCGTAGCTTTGTTGTTAACCGCTGTCGTGTTACGAGCCGAAGGCCGTTGGCAAGGAGTAGAGAACTTTCGGGTTGCCGCTTGGAATCTACTCAAAATCATCACTCTGTTCACGCTGGCGCATAGCATTACCCTAAGCCTGACAACATTCGAGACACTTGCCATCCCTGCCCGAGTGGTGGAATCCGTCATCGCTGCCTCCATCGCGGTGGCTGCACTTGAGGTTTTTTATCCGATCTTCCGTTCCCGGATTGGGCCCGTGGTGTTTCTGTTCGGCCTGTTTCATGGCGCGGGATTTGCCAGCGTACTGCTGTCCATGAATATCCATTCCGACTACCTAGCGCTAACCTTACTTGGTTTTAATTTGGGTGTTGAACTTGGTCAGATCGCTATCGTATTGCTGTGTTTTCCGCTGTTGTTTATGGTGCGTTCTCAATGGATCTATCTGCGCTTCGGGATTCAATCCATTGCTTCGGGACTCATCCTGGTAGCGAGCTATTGGTTTATTGAACGTGCTTTCGACGTGGACCTGCCCGCTGGGGAGTATGCGCAGCGAGTCTTGGCGATATTCATATAAACCGACACGGCTATTGGACTCAACCATGGTTAACTCCAGGAATATTGAATCGGTCTACGGCTTAACCTCGTTACAGGAAGGCATCCTTTACCACAGCCTAGGCAGTGAGGATCCTGGGGTCTACCTCGGTCAATACTCAGCAACCCTGTTGGGGGATTTAAATGCTGAGATGTTGCGTGATGCCTGGGATCAAGTTGTGATACGGCATGGGGCTCTACGTAGCTTGTTCGCCTGGCGACATCAGGAGCAGCGGCCTCTGCAGATCGTTCGCGAACGGATAGCGCTACCTTGGCAATTCGAAGATTGGAGTGATGATAATCCTAAAGGTCATCATCACCAGTGGCAGCAGCGATTTGAGCAGCAGCGAGCCCAGGGATTTGAACTTGATAAAGCGCCGCTGTTCCGACTGGTGCTGGTACGGTTGGCATCTCAGCAGCACCGCCTCCTGTTCAGCTACCATCACTTGCTATTCGATGGCTGGTCGCTGCGTTTGCTTCTAGATGAAGTCGCCCAAATTTATACGGCAAGTACCAATCGCATACTGCCCTCACTCGAACCGGCAGGGCGCTTTGAAGACTACGTTAACTGGTTGGACTCGCGTGATTGGCAGCAAGCGGAGCAGTACTGGAGCAGTGTACTGGGCGATGTTGAAGCGCCGACCATGTTGAATCTTTCACGACCTAAACCGCAATCCGTTTCCCAGCAGGAGAGGAGTCCTTTTGGATTCCGCGCCTTAGCTAGAGAGCTAGATCCCGAGATCTTAATGGACGTTGAACAGTTCTCACGTCTGCAGAGGGTGACACTCAATACGGTTTTTAGCGCCGCTTGGTCGCTGTTACTGGCGCGTTACGCCGATACCGACGATGTGTTGTTCGGATCAGCGCAGGCGGGCAGACCGGCACAATTGCCAGGTGCCGCGCAAACTGTGGGGCTGTTCATAAATACCATCGCGGTGCGTACTAGGATTGAACCTGAGAGCAGGGTCGCTGATTGGATGCGCGCGTTGCAACTGCAGCAACTTAGGGCGCAAGAGCATCAACACCTACCGCTTGCTCAGGCGCAACGCCTGAGCAAGGTTGCGCCGGGACAGCGCTTGTTCGAGACCTTGTTGGTCTATCAGGGGGTGCCCACTTCGAACGGCCAAGGTGCAAGTGAATCAAGCGCCAGCGATCAAGGTGAGAGTGACCAACGTCCGTCTTGGCGCGTAGTCGATGAGTCGTTTTTAGAATATGGCAACTATCCGTTAGCCCTGTTGGTGCGCCCTGGAACGCCATTCATTGTTACTGCGGTTTATGATATTGAACGTTTTGATAGCGCAGCAGTGGAACGGCTATTACGGCATTTCGAGCAGTTGTTAGTCGCGTTAATCAAGCAGCCAGAATCCACGCTGTGCAGCATCGAACTGCTCTCTGAGGATGAGCGTCATTTGCTGTTGCAGAACTGGAGCGGTGCCATCGAGGCCGTTAAGCCATCGGGTCGCTTTGATTCCCTGCCGCTGCCCGAATGGATCGAGCAGGCGGGACAGCAAACCCCCCATGCTATTGCTTTGGAGCAAGGCAGCGAGCGGGTGAACTATAGCGATTTGCTCCACAGTGCCTGCCGTCTGGCCGATGTGATGCGTTTGCGTGGAATGAATCGCGGAGGGTATGGCGCCGTCTTTCTCGAACGCTCACCAGTGGCCATGATCGCCATGTTGGCCGTGTTGAAATCAGGGGCCGCCTACGTGCCGTTGGATCCAGCCTATCCGTCGTTACGCATTCAGTCGGTGCTCAAGGAACTTGCCGATGCGGCGCGCCAGCAGGAGAGGGGGGCGCTAATTGTGACTAGCAGAGCATTGGCCGAACGACTCCCGCACCACGAACTACAGGTGGTGCTGGTGGATGAGCTTTCATCACGGCAGCAGCCTCCGTCACCTGCGCTCGTACTGAATACTGGCAGTACAAACCTGGTGCCGGATTCAATCGCGTATGTAATGTATACCTCCGGTTCAACCGGTCGCCCTAAGGGGGTGATGGTGTCCCACGCCAATCTCAGCGCATCCATTGCTGCAAGGTCTCATCACTACCCAGAACCGCCAAGACGGTTCTTGCTGTTATCTTCGTTGGCAAGCGACAGCTCGATAGCGGGGCTGTTCTGGACGCTCAGCGCTGGCGGTACGCTGATCCTGCCTAAGGCCCAGCAGCAGCAGTCACTTGTTGAAATCGCAGCGATTATCCGTGAGCAAAGGGTTACCCACCTGCTGTGCTTGCCGTCACTTTACGCCCTGCTGCTTGAACGCGCGGTGAACGAAGACTTGCATTCCTTACGCTGTGTTATTGTTGCCGGGGAACCGTGCCATAGCAGCGTGGTGGCGGCTCATCATCGGCAGCTACCGGAAACGCAGCTTTTTAATGAGTATGGTCCCTCCGAAGCCAGTGTATGGAGCACTCATGCACGGCTCGGCAGTGATCTGGCCGGTATTGATAGGGTCCCCATCGGTCGTCCCATCAAGGGCTGGCGTGTCTATGTCCTAGACCAACAACGTCGAACCCTACCGCCTGGATTACCAGGTGAACTATATATCGGAGGCCCGGGCATCAGCCAAGGTTACCTAGCCAGCCCTGAACTCACTGCCGCGCGGTTTGTCCCAGATCCGTTTATAGCCGATAAATCCCAGCGGCTGTACCGCACTGGAGACCTTGTCCGTTTTCTCGACGATGGCCAACTTAACTTTCTGGGACGGATAGACAACCAAATCAAGGTGAGAGGTTATCGGGTGGAGCCCGAGGAGATCGAGCAGGCCCTGCTACAGCTACCGGCGATCCAGGAGGCGGCGGTGGTGTTAGAGGTCAGTAGCCTAAAGCCCGATAATGATCGCGGGCAACCCCAGCAGTCGCGGCTGGTCGCCTATCTGGGCGTGACTGCAGAGGCTCTGAGTACGGCGCAAGTCCGAAACCACTTGCGCGAGCGTGTGCCCGAGCACATGATTCCCCATACCGTCGTAATCCTTGAAACGCTACCGCGCACCACAGGTGGCAAGATCGACCTCTCTGCCTTGCGAGCAATGGCCGAGATGCAATCGTTTTCGTCCGGCTTGTCAACATCGGGATATGCCGCAGCGTGTAACGAAACAGAACAGATGCTGGTCGACATCTGGCAGCGAGTGTTGAATAGATCGAGGGTGGGAATTCACGATAACTTCTTCGAAATAGGGGGGGACTCTCTGCTTAGTATCCGTATTCTCGCCCGTGTCCATCGTAGTGGCTATGAAATCAGCCCGGTAGAGTTCTTCGCCCGACCCACCGTGGCTGAGCAGGCACAGGTCGCCCAAGCCATTGATACAGCCATCGCCTCAGCGGTGACTAAGGAAAAAATAGCGACCGAGGCGGCAACGTCCGCTGCTGATTCGATTACTGCAGATTCGACCTCCGCTGATTCCACTCTAGCTCACTCTAGAGAACCTTTTGCGCTGGCTCAACTCGATGCAGCCAGTCTGGGCGCTATTATGCAGCAACTTAGCAAAGTGGATGGCAAGGGCGAAAGTTCGTAGTGCCAGCAAGGCTGCGGATGATTGCAAATCGAGTATTAGTTTGATGAGGTGTAGATTGATGCTATCCGAGGTTGATAGTTATGACTGCTCCCGCTAGTCAGCTCACTGAGCAACTATGTGCTGCGATCCATGCACAGAAACTCGGTGAAAACGCGGGGCTTCTTGCCGCCCAGGCGACAAATTTGAGTAGCGACGATACCCAGCTGCTTGATGCCGCACAACGGGTCTGTGGGCGCATTCGAGAACAGATGATCGAGCAGGCGAAGGGACTGGTAGCTCGGTTACAGCAGGCAGGCATTCCCTGCCGTTTTGAAGCCGAAGAGCCGCAACTGCTGACGCCCCAGTTTCACCGCTATAGCCTGTTACTGGACGTTGAAAACCCCACGCCTGCGATTGAAATTCTTAATCAGCAAGGTTTCTGGTCACCGCAGTCTACCCGCGATGTCTATTGGGAATCGTATCGCCGCAGCCGGTCGGAAATGGCCTTGACCTGTATTGATGACGCTTCGACGCGTTTGGATCTGCGCTGGCGTGATCCCCAATCCAAGACACCTTGGCGGCCCGATCCAGTTTTTTTATTACGCAATCCTGTGCGCTGCGCCCGTGCGGTGTTGCGGCGTGTTGGTCAAGTTGTCAAACCAGCGTTGATATCATCTCAACCATCGCTGGGTGATCTGCTAAGTACGCCGCGATCCTTGCTACCTCAATTGCTGGATTTCGCCGGTATCAGCGGTAATGACCTGTTGCTGGATGTCGGTTGTGGCGATGGCCGCGTACTGATTGAAGCCGCTCGTCTGACTGGTTGTCGTGGCATTGGATTTGAGATGCAGCCGGAACTGTGCAAAATCGCCACTAGTGCTGTCAGGCGTGAACGCTTGCAAGATCGGATAGTGATCCATCATGGTGACGCCTGGAGCGCTCCCTTGTTTGACGCTACTGTGGTGTTTCTATTTATCCCGGTACAGTCACTAAGCTCATTCTTGCCACAGCTCTTGGATCGGCTTCCGCCCGGATCACGTATCGTTGCCCATGAACAGGTGCCACTCGATCGCTCGCTCAAACCTGACCAAAGTATGCCGTTGATCGGCGAAGCGGCGATCACGGTGGCTCACTTGTGGCGAGTTGGTTAGGTATAACCTCTGACGCGGAGTGATCTGTCACGGATTGAGTTAACGGCTCGGGTTGCTCATTAGAGTGGCCATCTATTTCGTCTATCCAGCGTCTGAAATAAGCGGCGACGGTGGGTGCATTGTGGTCCAATGCCTCGCCGGTATCGATACCGGGTACGGGTATTGGCGGAGCGCTATTCGTCCCTTTACACCACCGAATTCTGGGATCGTTACGAGGGTCGACGGGGCGGTCGCGAGAAATCAGGGTGTGGATAGTGCCGTTATAAGGTTTGGGTCGATAGCAATGGAAAGCCGTCAAGTTAGCAGCATGTACACGTTGTTGAGCTAGCTCCAGACGGTTGCCATGCATCAGGTCACGATGACGCAGTTTTTCAAACAAGATGTGCCATTTTTGCTGTAGCCACTGGCGGCGCTCTTTGCCTTGCATCCCCCAGAAGGTCAGCCACCATTCCCGCGAGCGCTCAAGCACAATCCCCAACGCTGACGAGGATGACGGTGCCGTAACGACCTCGCTGTTGTGTTCCTGGTGAAATGATGGATCGAGAGCCACAACCAGTGTCGGAGCCTGACCGAGTTTGTTGAGCTGGTGCGCCATCTCGATTGCCACATTGGCACCAAAACAGACGCCGAACAGGATATAAGGGCCGCGTAATAAGGGTTCGCATTCATCGATATATTGTTCCGCGATCGCTTCAATCTTGTTCAGGGGTAATTGGTCGCCTTGGAGCGCTTTCGATTGCAAGCCAAAAAATGGCTGATCCTGACCCAGTTCGCGTGCCAAGTTAGCTAGACCGACGACATTACCGAAAATACCTGAGATGCAGATGATCGGTGGGCGGTCACCAAATCCTTGGATACTGACCAGCGATGTACTGGGAGCCGGTGGCAGTTCCAACTTTTGCATCAGGTCGCGAACGCTACTGGCGTAAAATAACGTTGATAGCGGCATGGCGCGACCAAACTGCTGTTCAATTTCGGTAAAGGCCATCGCCGCCTGAATTGAAGTACCGCCCAGGGCGAAGAAGTCGTCGTCCAGCCCAACATCAGGGGTGCCGACAGCGCGCCGAAAAATATCGAGCATTATCTCGGCTTCCTTAGATTCGCCGTTACTATGCCTGGCTAAGCGCCGCGTTTTGGCTTTGGGCTGGGTGGCTGTCTGTCTGGGGAATAGCTGGTTCGGCAGCAGTGCAGCAATCGATTGTCGAAGTGCCCCGACATGCTCTGGTACACCCGCTGCCACTGTCGATATCGTGTTTGCTAGCGTTTCGACGATGCCCTCGGCTAGTTGATCGGAAACGATGGCGCAGTCGTAAACAGTGGTGAGCACCCAGGCTTGTGGGCCAAACTCGATGGCCAGCGTCATCGGCAGGGCCGAATCCAAGGGGCCTGGGATTGCCTCGATCTCAATGTCATCGACCGTTATCTTGCCAGCTGGTGGTGGCTGCAACAACACCAGCAAATCGAACAGCGCCGTATTGGCGCCGAGGTTGCTCCAACGCTGCAGATCGATGGGAGATACATGATCAAAGTGTGCTCGCTCGGCTTGGGCCGTCTGCATCTGCTGTAGCCATTGCTGGATCGGCATCGCCTCAACGATTTGGCTTCGCAGCGGGATGTTATTGATAAACGAGCCAACGATATGTTCCACATCATCGACCTCCGCCGGCCTCGACGAAACCGTTAAGCCAAACACCACATCGCGCCGGCCTGTGGCCACCGATACGATCAGAGCTATCACGCCTTGAAGTAGGGTGCTGGTGGTTAGTCCAAGCTGCTGGGCATTGGCCCTTACC
This sequence comes from Motiliproteus sp., assembly GCA_036964625.1. Taxonomy (GTDB): domain Bacteria; phylum Pseudomonadota; class Gammaproteobacteria; order Pseudomonadales; family Balneatricaceae; genus Motiliproteus. Next base: position 12,747 of record JBALTG010000050.1, on the reverse strand, counting down.
GCGGCGGCGGTTGCAGCATCGATCCGCTGCTTGATGCTCGACTGACCCGCCGCATTCCAGCGGTTTCGTTGAGGACGCGCGCCGAACAGTAAAGAGGGAGCCTCGATGCCTTCGAAATACCGTCTCCAGTAGGCCTCGGCTTGGCCGACCTGCTGTTGGACCAACCAATCGAGGTAATTGCGGAAACGCCCCGCAGGCTGTTGGATGACACCGTCGTTTGAGCGATACGATCTAAATAGCTCATCGAAGACGATTTCGGCTGACCACAGATCGAGAATTAGATGGTGGCGGCTGAAAATCAGCAAATAGCCCTCGTCGTTCAGACGTAGCACTTTCAAACGTAGTAACGGGGCTTGTTGCAAATCGAAGCCTTGAGATCTATCGCTGTTGAGGATCTCTTCGGTACGAGAGCTGCGCTCACTCTCGGCTAGATGGCGCAGATCGATGAACTGCAACGGTACGCAGACCCGGGTGCGTACCACCTGGAGTGGTTCGGGTACCCCGTCCCAAATAAATGCGGTGCGTAGCGCCTGGTGTCGGCTCACCACTTGTTCCCAGGCGCGCTTAAAACGCGGCTGATCAAGAGGGCCGCGTAGCTGATAGCGGAACTGGTTAATCAGGGTCGACGCCCCGAGAGAGCGTAGGCTATGCATTAGCATTAACCGCTGCATCGGGGTCAGCGGATAGATATCTTCGACATTCTCAAGGTTCTGGGTCATCGCTGCTATATCCATCATATCGATGCCGGATCTATTGGATCGTGGCAAACATCTGTTCAGGGGCGGGCCTTGAAGCCGGTCTAGGCATAGGGGTCTTCACCAAACTCTGCCAATACCTGCTCCATCTCCAAGACGCTCACCGACTTAGTTGCTCTTGGTTGAAGAAAACCGGCTTTACTCAGACTGGGTTGAACTGAATTCGGTTGATCTGATTCTTGTTGCTTCAATATTGCCCTGATCGTCTCCGGAGGTTCTTGCGCATTTTCCAGAACCTCCGCCAGCGCCGCGATCGATCCGGTTTCGAAAATTTGTCGTGGTGCTAGCTGCAGTCCGGATTCGCAGGCGTTGGCCGCAATAAGCATCGCTTGGATGGAATCGCCACCCAACTCAAGGAAGTGAGCATCTATATCGATTTCGGCTAGCGCCAGAACTTTGCTGAAGATCTTTGCAAGGGTGTGTTCCAGCGGTGATGTTGGTGCGCGTACCGGAGTAGGTGACGGTGCGATATAGCGCGGTGCAGGAAGCCGATTGCGGTCAATTTTTCCACTGGCTGTAAGCGGAAATGCCTTGAGTTCTACATAGGCGCTCGGGATCATAAATCGAGGTAGCCGAGTCCCTAGCCAGTGTGACCAGTCATCCCTCGGGGCCTTCGAGTCAGGCAGGGGTACTATATATGCGATCAGTTCTTTATCGCCTTGTTGCTGCTTGTTCTTGTCTTTATTAAGGGCCATCACCAGCGCATCGCGCACCCTGGGGTTCTCGACTAGGGCTCGTTCTACCTCGCCGGGCTCAATACGTAAACCCCGTAGTTTGATTTGATCATCCACGCGCCCCAGGAACATCAGGTTGCCGTCGGGCAGGAAGTACGCCTGATCACCGGTTTTATAGAGCCTAGCTTCTGGGTTCAGGTCAAAGGGGTTGTTAACAAAACTGGCGGCGGTCAGATCGGGGCGATTAAGGTAACCGCAGGCTAAACCGTGGCCACCGATGTAGATCTCTCCCACCGCGCCCGGCGCTACCAGTTGCAGGGATTGATCCAACAGATAGAGGCTGCTGTTCTTGACCGGACGACCGATGGGGGTATTTCGTTCGTGTGCCGCGCCTTGGGGAAGATTGTAGAGGGAGGTGCAGATGGTTGCTTCGGTTGGGCCGTAACCGTTGATAATTTGCAGCTTAGGCATAGCCGAGCGGATGGCTGCCAAGGTCTGCTCGGTAATCGGTTCTACCCCTACCAGTAAGCGTTCTAAGGGCGGGGCGCGGTGTCCATCTTCGAGTAGTGTGCGCATCTCGTTAAGCATAAAGGGCGGCGCATAGGCGCTTTGGATTTGTTGCGTGCATAGCCATTGAAAAAAGCGCCGCCCGTCGGCCCGTGCGTGTTCTGGCACTATGTGTAGGGTGCGGCCCTGGGTCAGCGCGGAATAGATCTCGTATACCGAAACATCAAACGAGGCGCTGGTCCACCAAGCACAATGAATATCATCGGTTAACGGGTTGCGCTGCTCGAAATCCTCGAGCAAGTTGAGTACCCCTCGATGTGTGCATACTACCCCTTTCGGCTCACCGGTAGAGCCCGAGGTAAACAGGACATAGGCAGGAGAGTCTATCGTTGCGTTATTTGCCGCCGAGATGAATGAACGATCGGATGCGGGACCCTCAAGCGCGTTAACGTTTAACCAAATGCGTCCGTTGGTCGGCGTCGTCCTTTGCTTGTCATCCTCAGTCACTTCAGTGATGGTTTTAGTACTGATAACAGCGGCGGCTTCGGCCAGGTCGAGCAGAGAATCGCGCCGGGCCGCTGGGGTATCAACGTCAATGGGCATATAGGCGGCGCCGACTTTCAACACCGCTAGCATAGCGATGATCTGTTCGCTGCTTCTTGGCAGATTTAACCCCACCACGCTGCCGTGGCCTACACCCGACTGGAGGAGGGTTAACGCTAGCTGGTTTGCGCGCCGATCCAGGTCAAAATAGCTCAACATAATCTGTTCCGACACTAGCGCCAAGCGCTGCGGATGCACTACTACGACGGCTTCGAACAGCTCATTTAAAGGGCGCTGTTGGCGGTACTCGGCAGTGTTGTGATTATATTCCTTAAGCCATGTTCGCTCGCAGCAAGACAGCAGCTCGTATTCATCTAGGCCAGCGTCTGGGTTGTTCAAGAAAACATCCAGGGTGCTGATAAAGTGCTCGACGGTATTGGCTTTCGTAACATGGCTGAAAGCAGAGCGGTTGAGGTCTAATTGCAGCAACAGCTCGCCGGAGTCTTCAAAGTCTTGAACCTGGAGTCGCAGCAGGTGGTGCGCCTCGCCGTGTCCGGCATGATGAAAGCGTTGTTGCACGGTGACCTCACCAAGGTGCAGAGCACTGACCTTGGTGTAATTGAGCACCTGGTTGAAAGCGCGGGCCGACTCAGGGCTGGCGGCTCCCGGAACAGCGTGGCGCAGGTAGTTCAAACTCTCGGTTTGTACCTTGTGGTGCAGCGTTTGAAAACTGTCGTTAGGCTCGATCTCGACCCGTAACGAAAACAGCTGCATCAGCAGCCCTACGGTGTTTCGCTGGCGCACGTTGGCACGGTTGGCACTCGGCGCTCCGACAACCAGCACGGATTGCCCGGTGATTCGATATAGAGAGGCGAACAGCAGCGTCAACAGCATCTGGAATAGAGCTACCTCGGCGCTGAGTGCGCCAAACTGCTGGCTGGCCGCCAGGTTGCGTAGGGATTTAGTGCGAGCGGGCCCAATGTCAACGAGGAAACGGTCGCAGGCAGTAGTGGCATGACTCTGCGTATGGCCATAAAAGCAGGCTCGATCCAGTACCTGCCACTGTTGAGCTTGCTGTTGCCAGTAGTGTTTGGATCGTTCGGTTCGTCCTTCGGTCTGTAGACGTTGCTCGTAGGCGGCGTAATCTTCAAACGGTGGCAGGGGCGCGTTTTCCTCAGCAGAGCCTCTAGTGACTGAAGCATCGACAGGGTCGTGCGCCTGTTCGTACAGGGTGTGCTCGCACGGGGTATGGTCGTATTGGGGTTTGTCACACCGGGCTTGGTAGCGAGCTGCGACCGCTTCGAATATCAGCGACACAGAGCGCCCGTCAGTGATGATGTGGTGTTGATTTAAATACCAGAAGAAGTGCGTAGCGGAGAGCTGCAGCAACGCTGTGTCAAAAGTCCGATGAGCAAGGTCTAAGGGAAGGATCTGACGTTGCTTTATCCATGTCTGACAGGCCGATTCCGGATCATGCTGTAGGCTGAAATCGATGTGCGGAAAGTCAAAATCTATCTGAGCCAACACCCGTCGATAGGGTTGCCCCAAGTGTTCCGCGAATACCGTACGCAGGCTATCGCAGTCTGCGACCAAGTCTCGAAAGGCACGTCGGAACAGACCCACGTCGAGTGATGTAGGTATATCAAAGCTAATAGCCATGTTATAGAGGGGAACGTTCGGGGCTTGTTGCTGGCCGAGCCAAACCAGCCATTGGCTACGGGTCAGAGGTTTTTTGCTCTCTGCCATCGTCAATTCGCTCCGTTTCTGTTATTACGCTTGGCGATAAAAAAGGTGCAGGGCGCGTACCCCTCAATTTCCAACCTGTCCAACAGCTTTAATCCTGCCAGCGAGAGCTCTTCTTCAACTTCGTCGTTGGTGAAATCATGCCAAAACAGATGGCTGTGGAAACGATCGCCAAGCTCAGTCGAGCGTTGGTTCAGCGATAGCAGCGCCACGCAACGGGCTACAAAATGTCGAATCCGTGCCGCGCGATGAAACAGACGCGGGGTCACGGAAAGAACAATAATGCCTTGCGGCTGCAGCCAGTCGGACACTCTCTGCAGCCAGTGCAGACGTGCAGGCCGGCCCGGGATGCAGGAATACATCCACAGCGAACTATAGATTATGCTCCAGTCGACCTTGGCGGGTTGCCAATGATCGACATTGGCTGTGGCAAACTCGGCATCAAGCTCAGAACGTGCAAGATAGCCTTGAGCCTTCTCAACCGAACGTGCGTCTTCGTCGATGCCAACCACACCGAACCCTGCACGGGCAAAAATGGCAGCTTCACGTCCGTGGCCGCAGTACAGGTCAAGTAGGCTCAGTCCGTTGGCATGGCGTTTCAGTAGCGGCAGCAGTTGTTCTTCATAGCGAAAATGATAGTCGTCGGGGGCGTAGAAATCGGGATGGGAGCGATACGCCTCACGTACCACCTGTTCTATCTCGGCTGCGCGCAACAACCCGATAGGGAACGCTTCGCGCACCAGTTCACTGAAGCGCAAAAAGTGCTCGGCTGGCCGAATGAGATTTTCCGATCGCCGCGCCAAAGTCGTACGCCAGCTCGACACCGCCTGTGGCAGATCGCGGTTAGCATGACTGGATCGTACTTTCATCGCTAAGCTCCGTGTTGGGTACCAGGCTCTGGTCGTTGCTTACATCGATCATATGTTTGAACTCTGGGTTTCGTGCATAGAGCTCGTTGTAGCTGCCGACATCGACAATCTGGCCATGACTGAGAAAATAAACCCGATCATAGTGGCGTATCGTTGACAGACGATGGGCAACAGTAATCACCGTAATATTGGGCCGTTCCCGGTCCAGCGCCGCCATCATATTTGCTTCGGTGACGTTATCTAGCGCGCTGGTGGCCTCATCCAGCAATATCACCTCGCAACGTCGATACAGTGCCCGTGCAATGCCGATGCGCTGACGCTGGCCACCACTAAGGCGAATCCCTTTCTCGCCAACCATGGTCTGGTAACCTTGCTCTAGCTCGTCGCTGACGAAGTCATCTAGCTGGGCGATGTGGGCAGCTTGTTTCACCCGTTGCAGGTCATAGTTGCGATTACCAAAGGCAATGTTGTTAGCAACGGTGTCGTCGTAGAGGAAAACATCTTGGGGTACATAGGCGATACGGTCTCGCCAGGCGCTAACGTTGTGCGCAGTGACAGCCTGGTCGTCAATCAGCAGCGTGCCTTTAGTGGGCAATAACAGGCCGACTGTCAGATCGACGATGGTGGTTTTACCCGAACCCGTGGCGCCCACAATGGCTACACGTGAATTTTTGGTGATATGGATATCGATGTTTTTTAGGGCCGGGGTCGTGGCATTGGTGTAGTGGAAGCCGAGTTTACGAAGCTTAATGTCTTTCTCGAAGGCTAGATTCTCTGGATATGTATCTTTGCTAAAAGTGGCGGTGTTAGCCCTAACCTTGTCACTGTTAACCGGTTGTGCGTGAGGGGCAGGTCTGGGAGCAGTATCTAAGGCCAGATCCTTGGCAATGACCTCGATAACGGGCAGTGCACTACTCAATTGTGCCGCGCTGTTGAAAATTGCATGAAGGGCAGGCATCAGGCGATAGGTCGCCAATGCGAACAGAGTTAAGGTCGGCAGAAACTCACCCAACTCTTGTTCGGAGCTGACGAAGGCAACTACCACCAGAATAATGCCGCCAAAAGCGAGAATCTCCATCAGGTGCTGAGGAACGTTGGTGAGCAGGGCAAATTTTGGAAACAGCTGTGAATATTTCCACGACGCCTTATCGAAACGAGAAACGAAGAACTCGTTGGCGTTGGCTACGCGAATCGACTTCATCCCCGTGACGGCATCAACAAATGAATTATAGCGTTCGTCATCGGCATCGATGCGTTCTTGCCCGAGCTGCATTAAATAGGAGTGCCTAAGTCGTTGAATCAGACCGTAAGCTCCGCCGAAGACGATAATTGCGGTCAACGTGATTCCAGCGTGCAGTAAAAACATCAACCCAATAAGCCCTAGTGCCAGGATCGACTGGGCCAGCAGCTGGATGCCAGCGAGCAGTACATCACTGAGCAATCTATTGACGTCTGCGACTACGCGCCTGAGCAGCTCGGAGGTGCTGGTGGTGAGAAAAAACTCGTAAGGCAGCTGCATATAGGTGCGTAGCTGTCTTAGGCACAGACGATGGGCGGTGGCCCAGATGGCGCGTTGTATCAGCCAACCGATCAGGGCGGTCGTCAACACCGATGCGGTGAACAGGACGAACAGCACAACACCGGACCAGAACAGCATCTGCCGTTCAGAGTCGAATCCAATAAAATGATAAGCCCAGCTCAGCCACTCGTTCCGCTCAACGATTCCTGGTTGTGACACCAGTTGCATGAATGGCAGGATCGATGCCACTCCCGTGACTTGAAGGATCGTGACCAGTAGCATCGCTGCAAACAGATTGCGTAACTGACGCCAATCCTCCTGGGTCAGGATAAGCCGCAGCTGACGTAATCGTTCAATTCGGTTCAAGTAGTGACCGAAATCGATTTTCAAAGCTGATTGCTCCTAAGCCGATGAGCTATTTAGTCTGCAGTATTTATGCAACATTTTTTTCACAGTCACTGCCGATTCTTGTAACTAGTATTGTAGGTATAAATTAGGACGTCCATGTTGCTTGTTTGCGGCTGTTGAGATTTCCGTGGTTAAATCGGTGTTCGCTATCATTTAATGTTGTATCGAGAAATTCGGACATCACGAGCGCAAATCGCAACCGCACCGACATAACCGTTATCGAATTCAATATCAGCCAATGTCCAGTGTCGGGCAGTTTGGCTGCTGCCATTAACAGCCAACAGCAGGTTGCACCCGGTGTCAGCCTGCGAGACATCAAAACTGGCGAGGTCTCCGGAGAGCCCAACGCCAACTGCCTTCAGGTATGCTTCTTTTCGGGTCCATATTTGATAGAAACCTCGAAGGCGTTGAGATTGTGGCAGGGAGTTGAAGGCTTGTTGTTCGGTTGATGAAAAGTAACGTCTTGCCACGATGTCTATATCGGTTGAGGCTTTTATTCGTTCCACGTCTACGCCCAGTGGGCCCATCGAGGTCATTGCTAGCACTGCGGTTTTTCCAGAATGACTGAAATTGAAATGAGGGTAGGGGCTATGGATGTAAGAGCTAGGGGTACACGGGATTGCTATCGATGGTTTACCCCAGTCATTGAGGCAGAAGCGCAGCTCCTCAGCACAGTGGCCACATTGTTGTGCCAGCAGCATGCGCAGCATAGCTCGAGCTTTTATCCAGTGACGGCGCTGTTGAGCGTCCCTGATTGTTTCCGCACGCCCGCGTTCTTCGAGGCTGAGTATGCACTGAAACGGAATCAATCTTTCATCAGCGGATTCAAGATCGATGCTGATGATCGCTATTGTGTGGTCCAACGCGATTGGCGAATGCCAACGGTCTTTTTTATTCAAAGAACAGGTATTCAAAGAACAGCTATCCAAGGAATCTGGATAGCAATTTGCATCAGGACCGGTAGATGGATCTGAGTTCAAATTCATCCCAACTCTGGTTTGCCATAACGTTTTCCATGGCATTATGTCATCCCTGTTTTATTGTTATTAATTGCAGATTGCTGACCATACTAGAAATTTAGTCTAATTCTAGGTGTAGGGTTATCGATCGGATGTAAAAGCAACAGACTCTTGGTCGTTGACCCCGTAAAACGGAGGTTATTGGAAATGAGTTGCGTGATCAGCTTGAAGGACACTAGCAACGACAACTAAGCTAATTTAGTCGGAAGTGCCGTGATTAATACAAAGACAACAATACAGATTATTGCATGCACAATACACATATCTGGCTTCGCGCAGAGGCCAAACCTTTTGAACAACGCACTCCATTAACGCCGCATGGCGTTAATCAGCTGCTCGCGGCAGGGTTTAAGGTGACCGTTGAAAAGTCTGAACAGAGAATTTTCAACTCTATCGCCTATCGACAAACAGATTGCGATTTTACTGAGCCTGGTAGCTGGAGGACGGCACCCGCGCAAGCATTTATCCTGGGGTTGAAAGAACTTCCGGAGCAGCCGGATGCGCTGTCCCATCGCCACATCATGTTTGCCCACGCTTATAAAGAACAGCAAGGGTGGCAGGCCACTTTATCCCGATTTAAACGGGGCAACGGCCAACTGTTTGATCTGGAGTATTTGCTGGATGACAACCATAGTCGTGTTGCTGCTTTCGGCTACTGGGCAGGGTATGCGGGTGCGGCGCTAGGAGTACTGGCCTGGACCAGACAGCAGCAACAGCAACAGCTAACACCAAGCTTGGCAAATATTCCTTCGTATCCCAGTCAACAGAAGCTGTTGGCACAATTGGAGATGGCGCTAAGCCAATGCGCTAAAAAGCCTAAGATACTGTTGATAGGTGCCAAAGGACGCAGCGGCCAAGGAACGCTGGAATTTTCTCAACAACTCTCATTGCCATGTGTTGAATGGAATCAAGAACAGACCCGTAGGGGCGGACCTTTTCCAGAGATTAATGACGCCGATATCTTAGTGAATTGCGTTTTCGTCAATCAACCACTGCCTCCCTTTGTCACCCTTGACTCATTGGCCAATGATCAACGGCGCTTATCCATGATTGTCGATGTTAGCTGCGACCCTTACGGATCCTACAATTCACTGCCCATTTATGATTGCTGCACTACCTTTGAATCACCTTGTATCAGTATTGATGCAGGACCTAAGCGCTTAGAGCTGATAGCAGTCGATCATTTACCCTCTTTGTTGCCCATAGAAAGCAGTAATGATTATTGCCGGCAACTATTACCTTATTTGCTCAAGTTAGATCAACCTTCAAAAGGTGTGTGGCCAAGAGCCTTGCAATTCTTCAATCAGAAAATGGCAATCATTTAATCGATGGACAGCTCTTACTCGTTGCCTCTCGCCTAGACTTAAGCTGCAACCTCTTGTCATAGGGGGAAATAACCATTACGGACAGTAGATAACCGGATGAACAAAACCATTCACTGGCTGGGTGCCGGTTTGTCAGCCCCCCCAGGTATTAAACGATTAGCCAAGACCATACACCCGTTGATTGTATGGGAACGCAATCTGGCCCAAGCACAGCAAGCATTGGCTAATAGTCCTGTTGTCATTGATATCAGAGCATTTGACTGGCAACTACTTGATCTGGAGATCAATACTGGTGATGTTGTTGTATCGATGTTACCGGCTACGATGCATTTGAGCGTGGCAACGCTATGCTTACGACATAATGCTCACTTTGTTTGCAGTAGTTACATCTCAGCAGAAATGGAAGCGTTAGACGGGCAGACCAAAGCACTCGACTTGTGTTTCGTAAACGAAGTTGGCTTGGACCCTGGGATTGATCACTTGATGGCCCATTCATTAATGGCCCAGTACCGGCGTAGCGAGCAATTTTCAACCGACAACCATCTGTATTTCCGCTCCTATTGTGGCGGTTTTCCAAAAATAGCCAACGACTTTAAATATAAATTTAGCTGGTCGTCGCTTGGTGTATTAAAAGCGCTCAATAGCCCCGCCAAATGGTTAGCCGATGGCCAGATCCAAACCTCCGAAGCACCGTGGCAAGCGCTATCGGATTATACCGTTGAACATCTGGATAGACGTGAAACGTTTCAGGCCTACCCCAATCGAGATTCACTCCCCTTTGTCGCACGGTACGGCTTGGAACCCGAGTGGATCATTAAAGAATTTGTTCGAGGTACGTTGCGTTTGGCTGGCTGGTCAACGGCGTGGCAGTCGATATTTGAACAAGTGGCCAAGCTGAGTCAAGACCATATTTCATCTGATGCTGCTGAGCAGCAGTTGAAACAAATCAGCAAGGAACTTGAACAAAAGTACAGCTATCAGAAAAATGAACCTGACCGAGTCGTTTTAAGTGTTGAACTTGAAGCGAAAAAGGCGGGCAAAAGTGTATGGCATCGCAGTTTTCTAATTGACGCCAGCGGCAATGACCAGGGCCAAGCCATGGCCAGACTGGTATCGTTGCCGGTAAGCATCGCTGTTGAAGGCGTGTTGAATGGCGATCTGGCCACCGGAGTCAGTGCGGCGCCAAGCGATGCTTTAACAGTCGAGTTATGGTTGAGCCAAATTAAGCAGTGGGGCGAGCCGCTTTATTGTCAAGATCACTTAAATTAGGTGAAAGTCTCTTTTGAGGAAACTAGCTATGGTAACAACTTCTGCTCTTTGGCGGGAAACGCGCCTAGCAGAAACGCCGTCATTCAGATTAGCAGCGGCTGGAATGAGCGTATTCCTGCTGCACGTGCGGTCTGCTCTTGACTCTCCATTAGGCGAGTTGAAAGGTGTTGTTTGCTACCAAAATACAGCTTCGGAGATGTCTGCTTTCAGAAAATGAAGGCTCAGATTAGACCGAATATTAGCCGGTCCTAGAGGTCCGCTTTGTCGATATAGCTGAAATACATAACTCCTAAAATGAAACGCAGGAGCGCCTGCTAGAAATAGCGTACGGAATGTTGGCAACCAAGCACTTCATGAAAATGCTGCATGAACTGGAGCAGTGGAAGAGTCAGTAACGATGGCCGCTTTGTAGATGAAGCTGCCGATATCGCAAGTCTCCACAATGTCCGCTCTGTGCGCTTTGCTGTCTAAGGGCTGTGAACAGGACAATGTCTGCTTAGGAGAACTCATATAGCAATGGAATGTACTTCGCTGGAGAAGCCCCAGCGGCGGGTTTGTGTCAGCTCCTGCTGCGGACCCGGCGCAGTATGAGGTTAAAGTGACCGTATTGGGTACCAGGCTCTTGATCTGGCGAGCCCTCTTTGAAAGTAACGATCAATTTACCCCGCTCAGATTCTGCTAGCTCCAACAGCAGGCGATCCTTGGTGTTCAAGGCATGACCGGCGAAATACATTTGCGTGGTCAGTTCATGGTATCCGCGTTTGGAAACCTTGAAGTGAATGTGAGGTGGTCGCCACCAATCCGCATTGACCGGATACGCGCCGGGAATAATCGTTTTGAAACGGTAATAGCCCAGGTCATCCGTTTTGAGCTGGCCCCAGCCCTGAAAGTTGACATCCAGCGGTGCTGGATTCGGGTCATTTTCATGGTGATAGCGGCCATGCTTGTTGGCCTGCCAGATATCCACTACGGCACCGGTGATGGGTTGGTGGTAGTCGTCTAGAATTTGCCCACTGATGTAGATTAGCTTGCCTTCGGCACGTTCTGGATACCCTTCGATAAGCGTGAGGTCCAGGTCTTTGTCAGCCTGGTCGTGATTGGGAAAGAACGGCCCGGCGGTTTGCGAGGGGGTCACACTCGCCGCATCTGCGCTGGATTTCGCCAACAGGTTACCGGAGGCGACCCCGGCGGCAGCGCTCAGCCCGACCCGCAGCATGGTGCGTCTTGTCATCTCGTTGGGCGTTGTCATAAAAACCTCCATTTAGGTGAGTATAGGAAGAATAAAAGCTCTTTTCCCGAAAATTCACACCTACCACGCAGCTCCGAAGGCCCTGTCTGCAATGTGTAACATTAGCTGCCGCTAGTGTGGCTAGCCAGCATCGTCGACCTGCGGCATCACCATGAGAGGAGGCAGCAGTCGGCCCTATATAGTCTCTGGAGGGTCAGAGGTTTTACTATGGGTTGGCTATCAGAAGATCAAGAAAGCGGACCGGTCACTTCACTGGCCTTTTCATCGCGTAATAGTTTTAGTTGGGAAGAGACGGCTTATCAGAACAAGCAGTGGTGCCTATCCGTTGATTTCTGCTACTGCGATAAGTACTAAACCTCTCTCGCGGTAATAGGTACCACTTTTAAGCCTCGACATCCACATCCTATCAACCCAAAATCAGCATCATGACTATTCCCAGTACCACCATCAGCCCCTTACGCCAACGCTTTATTGACGATATGAGCTTGCGTAAGTTAGCTCCCCGTACTCAGTCTGGCTAAATTCGCGGCATTAAAAAAACTGGCTCAGCTTCTGGGCCGTTCTCCCCCTACCGCCACCCTCTCTATCTTTCCCCGTACACCAGAAACAACCATATCTCGACTATAATGGGTACGTAATAAACGTTCATCAGGAGACAAGGTCATGACTATGTCAATGCGTGTTGCTGCTTATCTAGATGCACAAAAGATCAGATATGACACCGTCAATCATGCCCATTCCAATAGTTCGATAGAAGCGGCTATTGCTGCGCAACTCTCCCCCGACAGCATCGCCAAAGCTGTCTTACTTGAGGATCACGAAGGCCGCCACTTAATGGCTGTACTACCCTCCAATCACAAAATCAGT
>JBALTG010000049.1:0-30695 GCA_036964625.1 Motiliproteus sp. | reverse complement strand
GTAGCTCGTCGGGCTCATAACCCGAAGGTCGTAAGTTCGAATCTTGCCCCCGCTACCAATGTAATCACTAAGCCAAGTCATTTATTTGATTTGGCTTTTTAGTTGCCGAGTAGATCAGTGTTAAGTCCGACAGGCTTCTAGCCTCCATAGCCTTTGCCCGCCTTGTAAATCCAAGGACTACACTCTGGATTAACATCGTTACTCGGTTCGGAGGTGCTAGGAGAAATGGCATTACTGATCGGCGCTCTTTTTCTTATCGCGCTATTAGGCTATCTCGCTCAAACCACTGGCCTATGTATGGTGCGGGGCGTGACTGAATCACTGAAGGGGAATCCCCTCTTCCTACTGGCTATTTTACTGTCCGGTGTCTGGGCATGGGTGGCTGCCTCGGCGTCCTACTACGCCGGGCTCTCTCCGCCGTTTAAAGTGCTTGAGGCCAACGGCTGGTTTGCTCTTGGCGGTCTATTGTTTGGACTGGGTACAGCTTTTAACCAGGGCTGCGGTGTTTCTACTTTCAGCAAGCTAGCACGCGGTCATTTGCAGATGTCTGCCACGTTGGTTGGTTGGATCGTTGGCTGGTGCACGCTGGACCGGTTACGACCGGACGTTACTGTCGTTGAACTCGCCCCCCCGTCTCTTCTAACCTATGCCGCCTTAGCGGTTTTGTCCGTGATAATCAGTATCTGGACTCTGCGGGGAGATCTGGCACGTAAAAAACTTTGGTTTGGCATGATGGGGATCGGGTTACTCGCCGGTTTCTTGTTTCTTTACGAACCAAGCTGGACGCCAAGCGGTCTCCTCCATGATCTGAGCGCTGCGGTTCTACATGGGGGCAGCACGCGTTGGCCTGCACTTCATCGATACTACCTTTTGCTGGCCCTGATCGGTGGCATGGTGCTGGCGGTATGGCGCACCAAACGGTTTGATTTAAAGTCCGCCCGTTGGACCGTTTGGCTGATGCACCTAGCGGCTGGCATATTGATGGGGCTGGGTGCATCACTGGCAATGGGCGGCAATGATTCACAGTTGCTGCTGGCTCTGCCTGCTTTGTCTCCCGCAGGTTTTTTGGCCGTGACCTGCATGCTGGTGGGGATCGCATTGGGGCTCGAAATAACCAAGCAACATAAGCGTAGCTAAGACCGATTGATAGGCTGATTTTTCCAGAAAGATACGGGGGGTAGAAAAAGGGTATGAGGGAGGGATCAAGCAAGTGCTATTTTTTTACTCGCTCTGCATAAATTTTATCCAGACAGCGAGCAACATCGTTTGTGTCCAGCACCTCAAGGTAGTGCTCCAATGACCTCTGGATGAATGTCAGATTTTGATTGTGCCGTTGTGCAAACTCGCGACTCAATTTGCTTTTCTTTTTATCAAAAAGATCACGCTCTATTTCATCATGATAATTTTTAATGGCCTGATTAAAGTCGCCGCCATTGTCCATGATTCGCTCTTTCAGCACATTGATGTTTACTCTGTAATTTTCAGATGCATACAAAAGCGCGTCTCTGAGCAGATCAAATTTTTCACCGTACACATCGTAGCTAATCGCTTCGACGACGCGACGGGGCCTAATCCAGCCATCAAATTCAAAGTCGAAACCTTGATACCTAAGCCTGTCATCTGCTTCATGACCCAGGCTCAAACCGGCTTTAATGCTTTTTTTAAAGCTCTCTGACATTTCGTCTAGCGCATCATCGTTCTTCCATGAATGATAGATACTCAGCGCTTTACGATATTTCTTGGCGATACGAATTTTTACATAATCAAAGCGTTCATCGATCTTTCCCTCTTTGCAATCGAGCAAGAAATCACGGCACTCTTTACAGGCAGGAATAACCATGCACTTCAACTCATCCATGCCCCGGCTGTAAAAGAGGTAGTGATTTATAGGAGGGCTATGATCTTGACGATCAGCTTCACATCCGCAGTAGTAACAGCAGCCGAAATCCTCAGAATGAGCCGCGTGGATGGGGGAGTACTCGTTCTTAATCGCTGAAATATTTATAGATCCACTCACATTAAGACGGATCGAGCTATCGGTGGCCGACTCTAGAGGCTGACCGAGAATAGACTGACCTACTGCGAAACCCGTATGTTGGTCAGCCTACTAGCCCGGATATTTCATGAAGGGATCGAAATTTCTGGGCACGCTGGCTCACAGATCACCGGTGTGCCAGGGGAAGTTCGCTACCAGAATTGGCTATTTTTTCCTGCTCTTGATCCAGCACTTCTTGCGGGAACTGGCTCATAAAGCAGCAACAAACGCCCTCACCAATCATGGTTCTGGGACCCAGCGGATGAGCGATGTGCTTATACACGCCGTGTGAATGGCCGTGCTCATGTCCCTGCTCCTGTCCATGATGATCATGGGGGTGGCCGTGGTCATGACTGTGATCGTGACTGTGGCTATCAGCAGGCTGCTGATCTGCGTCCGACTCGGTAAATTCCGCGTGATGGTGGTGAACATCCACCTCACCGGCAGCCAGTCGCTGTTTAAACGAACTCATCAGCGTCGACGGAGCATCCGTTCCCTCCATGATCTCGCGTAACCTAATTTCAAAAGCATCGATAACCTTAGGATGCTCGTTCAGATAGGGGGTTTTTATAAACTCGACATCCGGATTCTGACCGGCGACCCGGTCAACATAGCCATAGATTCGTTTGATCAGGCGACCGGTAAACAGGAAGTAAGGGGCAACCACGACCCGCTTAAACCCGAGTTTCAACAGTTTTTCAAGCCCGATACCCACCGACGGATAGGTAACGCCGGAATACACCGTATCCGCCCAGCCGAAGCCCATGTTCTCGCTCACGAGACGGGTCAACTTGGCCGCTTCCGCATTGGCGCCCGTGTCAGAGGTACCCCGCCCGACCACCACCAGCAGCGTGTCATACAGGGTTTCCGGCGGCTGTTCCGGGTCCAGGCCCAAAGACTCATAGATACGGGTCTGAAAAGCCTCGATCATCGCATCATGCAACCCCAGCTCACTGCCGTAGGAGACTTTGATATCAGGATGCTGCTCTTCGAAGGTCGTGAGGACCGACGGGATATCGTTCTTGGCATGGGTCGCGGCAAACAGCATACCGGGCACCGCATAGATCTCATCCACACCCTGGCGGACCAGTTCATGCAGTCCCATATGGATGTTCGGTGCAGAGAACTCCAGAAACCCGTATTCAATCGGCGTCCCAGGAAAGCGTTTTTTTAATCCTGCGGCCACCAGACCGAATTCGCGCTCTGCGTCTTTGTCACGGCTACCGTGACCACACACCATAATACCTTTCTTGGACACTGTTTCTTTCTCCAAAACATAAAAATCAGGGGGATTGCCAGCCCTGCTCAGACCGGACCAAGTTTAAGGGCTATTCGCTGTTGATAACAGGTCCTATTGACCGAACCACTTCAGCTTGTCGGCCAGCTGGACGACCCTGCCTACGATAAATAGCGACGGCGAACTGACGCTTTCAGCCTCCAAGCGCGCCTCGAGCTGACTGACGGTCGAGACAAAGACCCGTTGATCCTGGGAAGTGCCTTTTTCGATCAAGGCCACCTGCATATCCGGCTTCACGCCGTGGGCCATCAACTGCTGACAGATATAGGGCAAGCTGTTAAGCCCCATATAGAACACGATGGTTTTATCTTCGCGGACAAACTCGGACCAATTCAGATCAACGACGCCATCTTTCTGCTGGCCGGTGACAAACTGAACCGATTGCGCATAGTCTCTGTGGGTCAGCGGTATCCCTGCATAGCTGGAGCAACCGTTAGCCGCAGTGATGCCGGGCACCACCTGAAAGGGTATCTGCTGCTCAGCCAAGGTCTCTATCTCTTCACCCCCACGGCCAAAGATAAAGGGATCCCCCCCTTTTAAGCGGGCGACTCGCTTACCCTGTTTGGCATAATCGATCAGCAGCTGATTAATGCCCTCTTGGGGAACGCTGTGATCAGATCGTTGCTTGCCAACATAGACCTTTTCCACGTCATCTTTGAGCAACGCCAAAACGCCCTCGGACACCAGGCGATCATAAACCACCACCTCCGCTTGCTGAATCAGGCGGAATGCGCGTAGCGTTAACAGATCAGGATCACCGGGTCCGGCACCAATCAGGTAGACCTCGCCCTTTTTTTCAAACTCGGTCAGCTGCTGCAGCGCCCGCTCGAACAGCTGTATCGCCTCATCCGACTTACCGGAGAACACCGCTTCACTAATCCCCCCCTGCAGCACCGCTTCCCAGAACGCCGTCCGGCGCGCACTATCGGGTATCAACTCACTGACCTGGGCGCGATAATGCCCGAACAGATCGGCCAACTTACCGTAGGCGCTGGGTACAAACATTTCGATCTGCTGTTTTAACAGGCGTGACAGTACCGGCGATTGACCGCTGTTTGAAATCGCGATGGTCAGCGGGGCTCTGTCGATAACGCTGGAAAAGATAAAATCGCACAGCGATTGGTTATCGGCCACATTGACGGGGGTTCGCCGCGCTTTAGCCAGTTCAGCCACCTGCGCGTTGACCGCCGCTTGATCGGTAGCGGCAATGACATAGTGGTACTGCTCACCCAGATCATCCGCCATAAAATTCCGCTGGCGACACTGTCCGCCGCTGTCGGCAACCAGCTGCGCCAAGCGGTCATCTATCTGCGGGGCGATCACATCCACGATGGCGCCGGTCTTGCAGACGGTCTTGGCTCGGCGCAGCGCAATCAGCCCGCCACCCACGATAAGCCAATGCTGCCCCGCAGCACGATGAAAAAGAGGTAAAAACTTCATGGGACCAACCTTGTTACCTAGTAGATAATGTTAAAGCCTGTTAACAGACACTAAGGCTCTCAAGTGACGTTAAAGACTCTCTTGCTGCTGATCCATGTCCAACAGCAGGCTCTGGAGTGCGTCGGCGTACTCACCGGGCTCTTGCCAGAGTCCTCGCTGGGTCGCCTCGAGTAAGCGTTCTGCCATCTCTTCCAGGGCATCGGGGTTATGCTGCTGCAAAAACTCCTGGTTCTGCTGATCAAACACCAAGGCGTCCGCCACCTTCTGGTATTGATAATCGGCGATCATATTGGTGGTCGCGTCATAAGCAAACAGGTAATCAACGCTGGCGGCCATTTCGAACGCCCCCTTATACCCGTGCTCCTGCATGGCGCTGATCCATTTCGGATTCAATACCCGGGAACGAATAACCCGGTTTAGCTCCTCCTTCAGCGTACGCACCTTGGGGGCCTGTGGGTTGGAGTGGTCGTTATGATAAACAGCGGGCGTTTCGCCACTGTAAACCGTTACCGCGTTGGTCATGCCGCCCTGGAACTGGTAATAGTCATCAGAGTCGAGAATGTCATGCTCGCGGTTATCCTGGTTTTGCACCACCGCCTCCAATTGTGACAGTTGATGCCGGAACGCATTGGGCGCGGCAACACCGTCATCCGCCTGGTTGCCATAGGCATAACCACCCCAGTTCAGATAGGCCTCGGCCAGGTCGCCGCGATTCTCCCAACAGCGCTCATCGATCAACCCCTGCAGCCCGGCACCGTAAGCGCCGGGCTTACTGCCGAACACCCGGTAACTGGCCTGTCGGGCCGCGGCTTCCTCAGAGATCCCCTCCTCGACCAGTTGCTGCTGACGGGTCCGGATATTGGCTTGAATGGTATTGCCATTGCCCGGCTCATCCAGGGCCGCAATCGCCTGGACGGCGGCGTCATACAGCTTCATCACGTTAGGAAACGCATCCCGAAAGAAGCCGGAAACCCGCAGGGTCACATCCACCCGGGGACGGCCTAGCTGCAGACATGAGATGACCTCGAAATCCACCACCCGATGCGATCCTGTCGCCCAGACGGGACGCACCCCCATCAACGCGAACGCCTGTGCAATATCATCACCGCCGGTGCGCATGGTGGCAGTACCCCACACCGACAACCCCAGCTGTTTGGGGTAATCGCCCTGCTCTTGCAGGTGACGCTCAAGCAGCGCCTGAGCAGAGCGTTCACCGATCGCCCAGGCGGCCGGCGAAGGAATCGAACGGTTGTCCACCGAGAAGAAGTTACGCCCGGTCGGCAGGGTATCGAGACGGCCCCGGGTCGGCGCACCACTGGGGCCCGGCGGGACAAACTGACCACTGAGTCCACCCAGCAAGGAACCAATCTCCAGTTCAGCACTGAGATTGAGCGCCCGGAGAATAGACTCTCGGGCATAGAGCAACTGGGTCCGCGTGTTGTTAAAGACAAAGTTAAAACCAGAGTTAAAGCCTAAGGAGGAATGCAGCGTCGTCAGCTCATCAATATCGCGCCCCTCCAGTACGTAGCTTTTCACCCAGGCATGCGCCAGCAGTTCCAGGCGCTCGCGGGTGTCAGCCTCCGTGCGCCAGGGATCATCGCTGATCGAAGCCAGGGGTTCCGGCCGCGGGCCAAGCCAAGGCTCGGCGCTGGCGGCCAAGGGATCGAAACGTTCGGTCTCTGCCTCGATCGTCCCAGCACCCCTCAGGTTCAGGTCGAGACTCAGGTTGTGGAGAATGCCCTGGCTGCATGCGTCGTTGCTTCGGGCATCACAGCGGGGTAAGCGCAGCAGAGCAACCAGGGTGTCGGTAAGCTTATCGGTGTCGGGCAAAGCCCCCAGAATATGCAGGCCATGGCGAATCTGGGCTTCCTTAATATCACACAGATAGGCATCCAGTTCGGCCAGCAGCTGTTTATCCTGCTCCTCAGGCTTGGCGTTACCCGACAAGTCAGCACCCGTCAGCTCCTCCAGCACATTGGATTCACGCACCTGTTTGAGGATCTCATCCCGCAACCACTGTTCGCGGCGACTATCCATGCCCAGTGCTTGGTAATATTCATCCACCAACCCTTCAAGTTCGGCCAGTTCACCGTAGGTTTCCGCACGGGTCATCGGCGGCATGAGGTGATCGATGATCACCGCCTGAGTTCGCCGTTTGGCCTGGGCACCCTCGCCGGGGTCGTTGACGATAAAGGGATAAAAATGCGGTGTCGGTCCCAGCGCAATATCGGGCCAGCAGCTGTCGGACAGCGCCGATCCTTTACCCGGCAGCCACTCCAGATTGCCATGTTTGCCGACATGAATAATCGCATCCACCCGGTAGCAGTGCCTTAACCAGAAATAGAACGCCAGGTAGTTGTGCGGCGGTACCAGATCCGGGTCGTGGTAGTTGGCCGTCAGATCGATATTAAACCCCCGGGCGGGCTGGATGCCGATAAAGGTCTCGCCCAGGCGGATACCGGACAGCATCAGGCGTCCGTTACGGAATTTGATATCTTGTTCTGGCGCCCCCCATTGTTGGTTGACCGCATCCTGACACGACTGCGGCAAGCGCCGAAAATAACCCAGATATTCAGCGACCTCCAAACTCTGCCAGCAGGGCAGCTGGTGCAGCGTATTGGGGTTATTGGTCACAGCCCCCAGCAGCGCCTGAATCAGCGCGTCACCGGTTTCGGGCAGCGGGTTCTCTGACAGCTCGCCGAGGGGGTAACCGGCAGCGGCCATGGCGTTCAAAATATTGATCGTGGATGCCGGTGTATCCAGCCCTACGCCATTACCGATACGGCCATCTTTGGTCGGGTAGTTCGCCAAGACCAGCGCGATCCGCTTATCGGCATTGGCCTTGCTGGACAGTACCGCGTAGCGCACGGCCAACTCAGCAACAAAAGCCGCACGCTCAGGATGCAGTGCATAGCGCACCACCGATACTTGGCAACGGGGATCAAAATGACTTTCAGTCTTGAAGCTGACGGCCCGGGTGATGATACGACCATCCATCTCCGGGAGCACCACCTGCATCGCGATATCGCGACTACGCAAGCCTTGACTGTATTGCCGCCAGTCGGCTTCGGTACTGCTGGACAGCACCAGTTGCAACACCGGAACAGGTTTTGCGAAGGACGAATAGAATTCACTGGGCTCCGATGACAGATCGGGACTGGCGACCGTATTGCTGGCAAAGCCGGTGGTATTGATGATCAGCACGGCACCACTCTGCTCCACCAACGCATTGACCAGCGCCATCGATTCCGCGTCTTTAAGCGACGCCACCGCGATCGGCAGCGGATTGAGCCGGTGCCGTTCAAGCTCCGCAATCAACTCATCAAACATCGCTGTATTGGCGCTCTGCAGATGGCTGCGATAAAACAGCAACAGGCAAACCGGGCGCCCCGCATTGCCACTGTCTTGCCAACGTTGCTGCCACTCGGCGAAGCTGGCCTGCCCCGATCTACGCGACGCGGTGCTGCCAGGAACAGCAGGATGGCCAGACCCGGTCTTTGGGTGACCATCAACACTGCCATCAATACTGCCATCAATACCGGCATCAGAGTCAGCATTAACCGTTGCGGCACGCTCGATACCGGGCATATACATCATGCAGCGTGGCAGCACTCTCGGTTCCTGCCAGCGACCGTCCCGCTGCAGATAGTGCGCGACCAAAAACCGCAGCAGTTGCTGAGCGTTATCCAATCCGCCCTCGCGCAGATAGCGCCAGACCCGAAGACTCTCCTCTTCGGGCACATTGGATGCGCTGAACAGGTCAGGGTCCGGCGCATCATCACCGGGGACGATGATCAGCCGGCGCGGCTGGCGGGCATCGCTCGCGGCTGCCCAGGCCTGCAGTCGCTCGAAGCCATACTCCCAGTAGTTTTGCCCGCCCAACAACGACACCACCACAACCTGGGCATGGTCCAACACCTTATGTTCATAAAGATCATAAGCGGCCGGTTTCAGCAGTTGGATCCAATTGGCCAGGCGAATGCTCGGATAATCGCGGGGTAACGCCTGCACCCCACTGGCCAATGCCGCCAGGGTGCTGTCCGCGGCGGAGAGGATAATGATCTCAGCCGGCGACTGGTCCAGGTCGATGATTCCCTCTTCATCGACAAAACCACCGGGCTGGGCCGCTAGCAGGTGCATCTAGGCAGCGTCCACCAGCGCGGTTTCAAGGGCCGTCTTGATCACGGATTCCTCGATCCCCTTACCGATAAAGACCAGCTGGGTGGCCCGCTGCTCTTGCGCTCCCCAAGGACGGTCAAAATACACATCCAGACGTTTACCGACGGCCTGTAGCACTTGACGCATCGGTTTACCAGGCAGGGCAGCAAAACCTTTGGCGCGGAAGATATTGAAATCTCCCAGCAGGTCTTTCAGGGCGCGCTGCAACTTATCACCGTCAACGACGCCGAGGGTAATCACAAAAGAATCAAAATGGTCATGGGCATGATCGTGATGCGCGCCATGCTCATGATGGGCATCATGATGATTGTGCACTTCACCGATGCGTTCTTCCGCTGCGGCATCCAGCCCCATCAACATATCCAACTGGGCTTCGCCGTTACAGGTGTAAACGGTCTTGACGGCACTGGGCACCTTGGCTTCAATCACCCGCTGCACCCGCTCACGCTCGGCGTCATCCAGCAGGTCATTCTTGCTGACCACCACCAGATCGGCGGCACTCAACTGATCGTCGAGCAACTCCTGCAGGCTGGGATCATGATCCAGGCTCTCGTCCGCCTGCCGCTGCGCCTGCACCCGCTCGGCATCATGGGCAAAGCGACCGGCAGCAACAGCGGGCCCATCGATCACGGTGATCACCGCATCCACGGTGCAATGTTCTTTGATACCCGGCCAGTTAAACGCCTGCACCAACGGCTTGGGCAGCGCCAGGCCACTGGTTTCGATCAGGATATGATCGATCTCATCGCGACGCGCCACCAGTTGCTGCATCACCGGCAGAAACTCCTCTTCGACGGTACAGCAGATACAGCCGTTGGCCAGCTCATAGATGCCGTTTTGCGTTTGGCCCTGACTGGCACTGTTAGCGTCACCCGTCTCATCACAGGGGAGAGGACAGCTGCGCAGCAGATCGGCATCGATATCCAGTTCACCAAACTCGTTGACGATAACCGCAATGCGCTTTCCAGCCGCCTGCTTTAAAACATTGGACAACAGGGTGGTTTTGCCACTACCTAAAAAACCGGTCACGATCGTGGTGGGGATCTTATTTAACCGCATCATCTGTTCCTTACGAAATTATCCAACTAAATGTGTGAACAGCCGCTATCACAACGGATAGGTACTCAATTTTCGTTTAACGATCCCATAACTCGCGATCAGCCATGGGTCGGTTTACGCTTATGTCACGCTCAGCGCTCGCTTAACGGTTCTCGGCGCGACCGGTTTGACCTTCGGACGATACACGTGGGCCTGATCTTTTTGGTAGAGGTAGGACTCGGCGAAATCATCGCTATCGAGCACATGCCCAACCAGTATCAGCGCCGTGCGGGTAAATTTCTTGGCCCGGACCTTGGCAACGATATCCTTCAGGGTGCCGCTCACCTTGTCCTGATCCGGCCAGGAGGTGCGGTAACAGACCGCCACCGGGCAGTCCTCGCCGTAGTGAGGCAGCAGCTCTTCAACGATCTTGTGGATACGGGTAACGCCCAGATGGATCGCCAGTGTCGCACCACTGCGCGCTAACTCGGGCAATCGCTCGCGCTCCGGGAACGGCGTTTTGCCTTCATAGCGGGTCATAATAACGGTCTGAGAGACGCCTGACAGCGTCAGCTCCTTACCCAGATAGGCAGCAGAAGCGGCGACCGCGCTGACCCCGGGGATCACCTGGTAGTCGATACCCTGTTGCTCCAGACGCCGGATCTGCTCACCGATCGCCCCATAGAGCGCCGGATCACCGCACTGCAGACGGGCAACGTCCTGGCCTTTTGCATGCGCCTGGCTGATATGTACCATGATCTCATCCAGATCGATGGAGGCCGTATCGATTATGCTTTCGGCGGAGTCTTCCACCGCGTCCAGCACTTCGCGCGGGATCAAAGACCCCGCATAAAGCACCACGGGACACTGCTTAAGCAGGCGATGCCCTTTCAGGGTCATCAGCTCCGGGTCACCAGGACCGGCACCAATAAAATAGACTGTCACGAATAAACCCTCTTATGTCCTGTAGCCTCAGGACTGGCGCCGATAATAGAAAACATCACGGGTTACAGCAGTTTTTTACTGTAGCCGCGGGGCGTGTACAACCACTCCTTGCTACCGTTGACGATATGCCGGGACTCACTGTTACCGACGCTAACCATCGTAAACATATCGACGTCTTTGGCATCCAGCTCGCCCAGCGTGGTGATGGTGATACTTTCATCCTCACGGGTCAGCTGACGTCCCAGCAGTACCGGGGTCGTGGCCGGACGGTATTGCAGCAGGATGTCGCGGGCGCTGTTCAACTGCCAGTCGCGCTTGCGGGAAACCGGGTTATAGAACGAGATCACGAAATCACCGCTACCGGCGCTGTGAATACGTTTCTCGATGGTCTCCCAGGGGGTCAGCAGATCTGACAAAGAAACAGTACAGAAATCATGCCCCAGCAACGCGCCGACACGGCTGGCGCCCGCCTGCATCGCCGAGATACCGGGGATCACTTCGATCTCAACATCCAACCATTCGGGGTGACTCTCTTTGCCCTGAAGCTGCAGATCCAGCAGCTCAAACACCAGGGTCGCCATCGCGTAGATGCCGATATCACCGCTGGAGATCAAGGCCGTGGTTTTGCCACTCGCCGCCAGGTTCAGCGCCAGGCGGGCACGACCGATCTCTTCGCCTAACGGCAGGTCATGGTGCTGCTTACCCTCGCAGACCTCTCCCAACAGGTCCAGATACAGACCATAAGCGACCAGGTCACTGCTGGCCTTAATGGCATTCAGTGCCTTCGGCGCCACCAGCAGTGCATCACCCGGCCCCGTACCTACTACATATAATTGACTCATTTAATGGCTGCTCTCTTGCTATGACTGCTTATCAGTTCGTTTCGATTAGCGGTGATGGACCACTCTTTTTTATAACTTTGTTTTATAGCTCTGCTTTAGAACCCGGTTTTATAACTGCGCGCGATGGCACAAGTTGCTTTGGCCGTCTTCTGTTTATTCAGCATCAACTCCGGTGTCTGTCCGGTTTTTTCCCGTGCGGCATAGAGAGCGGCCGATTCAGCCACACCATAAACACCGACGGTGTTAAACACATACTCAGAGCGGGTGCTCAACAAGTCATCCATCGCGCCCAGCTGTCCGGCATCCCAGGTCAGATAGGGCTTTTCCAACGTCTTCGCCAGCTCGATCAGCCCTACCTCATCGGCCTTGATAGCGATGCTGTTAATACTGTCAATCTGTTCCATGCTCAGCCCGGCCTCAGCCAGACACGCGTTCAACAGTTGTTGTAACTCCCCTTGCGGGCAGTGGCGTTCGCAGCCCATACCGACCGTATACACGGGTTTAAGATAGGGCCGAGCGGTGGTCAGCACCAGTTGAGTCGGCAGCGCTTTCGCTCGCAACAACTCAACCACCTGTGCCGCCCATTCATTGGCCCCTCCTTCATGCCCGGATAACAACGGGATAACGAACTGCCCCAGCTCATCGAGCACCAGCACCGGCGGATCCTGATGTTTATTATTGATCACCGGCGCCAGGGTTCTGACCACGATGCCGGTTGCACAGATGAAGATCAGCGCGTCGCCATCGCTGAAGGCTTGCTGCACCCGGTCGGCAAAGGGCTGTGGTTTATACCAGAGTTCACTGACCGCTGGGGCGGTGTTAGCGTCAACCTGGAGCACGTAATGCAGCCGCTCGCCGAGTCGTTTTCCGGCTTCGGTCAACGCGATAATTCGGATCATCCGCGATCCCGCTGCTGGCGAATCACCACAAAGATGGAAAAATAGGGTCCGGGCTCATCGGCCAGTTCCGCTACGTTATGGAGAATACGTTCATTGTCACGGCCAATATATTCTAAATAGTTGGCTTCATCCAGACGGCCGGTTTCGGTCAGCAGAGCCAGGATTCGCGGTCGTGCCTGACCCGCTTTCATAATCACCACACTGTCATGCTCCAGCAGCGCCTGACGGATCTGCTGATCGGTATGGCGACCACTGATCACCGCAAAAGACTCTCTGAGCATGGTCAGTGGCAGCTGCAGGGCCGACGCGGCAGCATGGACCGAGGAGATCCCCGGCACCACTTGGCAGCAATAACTGTCCTGCAAGCGCTCCAGCAGATACGCGAATGAGCCGAAAAACATCGGATCACCTTCGCAGATAAACACCACATCCCGGCCCTGATCAAGTTCCGCCCTGATCGCCTCGGCCCCCTCGTCGTAGGCACGGTTGGCCAACGTACGATCCAGTAAGATCGGCACCACGATCGGCATCTCGACCTGTGCCGGGTTGCTGTTTTTAAACGCTTCCACCGCGATCGTCCGAGCCTGGGATTCGCCTTTCTCATTGGCAAGGTAGCAGACTACCTCAGCGTTTAGAATCAAGCGTGCGGCTTTGAGCGTCAGCAGTTCTGGATCCCCGGGACCGACACCCACGCCGAAAAACCGCCCAGTGGTTGCGGATTTTTGAATCAACCCCGGGGCCTTACTCGTCGATTCAATCTGGTCATTCATTACCGCGCTCCTGACAACTTGACGAATGTAAACTCTTTACGAACTTACTCTTTACGAACTTACTCTTTACGAATTTAACTCTTTACGAACTTAAAGAGGGTCACCGGTAAGCCAGGGCGATAGAGTAGCTGGCCGGCCAGCAGATCCCCTTTACTCACGGCAACCTGCAAGGTTTCACAGAGCCCATCGGCCCGTTGCTGACGCTGTTCGAAGAAACTCAGCAATTGCTGCTTGGTGGTTTCAGCCACCGCGCTGGCAACCAGTATCCCACCCTCGGCAAGATTCGCCCACACCAGACTCAGCAGCCCTGCGAGTTCACCGTCGCTACCGCCGATAAAGACCCGGTCCGCCCTGGGCAGATCGACCAGCGCCTCAGGCGCTCGTCCTGGCACCAGGGTTAAATTACTGACCACACCAAAGCGCTGCCGGTTTGCCTCCAGGCAGCGTAACCGCTCAGGGTGGTGCTCAATGGCATAGACCTGGGAGCGCTCATTCCAATAGCTCAGCTCCACCGCTACCCCACCGCAGCCCGCGCCAATATCCCAGATAATGTCGCCGTCGCAGACCTGCATCAACGACAGGATCGTCAAACGAACTTCACGCTTGGTCAGCATCCCCTTTCCTGCCGGACCATCGGTGACAAAGCGGTCATCCGTGATACCGGGGAATTCCGGCAGCATGCCACCCGGCCCTCGGGTCTGGATAATGGTGACATGCAAAGGGTCGAAAACTGTCTTACAAGCGACCATTTCTTTCGCACTATGACTCTGGACCTGCTCCTGCTCATAGCCCAGCGATTCACAGACCCACAACGTCGATTCAGATAGCCCGGCGGCAATACACTCACGGGCGAGGGCCTGCGGAGTACTGTGTTTGTCTGTCAGAATAACCAACTGCTGGTTGCGCTTTAACCGGGTGCGGATCTTTTCAACCGGTCGTCCGTGCAGACTGACAACAGTGACATCTTGCAGCGACAATCCGAGTCGATGGCATGCAGCCTGAACGCTGGACACCGCCGGATAAAAGCGCAGTTGTTGCGGGTCGAAATGACGACCAAACCATCGCCCTATGCCAAAATAAAGCGGGTCACCGGAGGCCAAAACGGCGACGGATGAAACGCCCTGATCGGAAAACCGCGCCAACACCTCCCGCAGTTCTTTAAGGCTGGGTAATTTTAGCTGCTGCGTGCTGCCGACCAGGGCCGAGACCACCGCCAGTTGACGTTCGGAGCCGATAACCACCGCTGCCGACTGCAACACGCGTGTGGCGGACTCATCCAGCCGGGCCATCTGGGCGACGCCCAGGCCGATGATATGCAGCTGCATGGGCCGCTTGGGTTCAATCTGGCTTGTCACCTGGCTCTCCACCGGCTGCGTGATCTTGTCTTCCAACTTAGTACCACTCGCCACGATTGCATCGTAGCAGGGCATTGCAGGTCGCCGAGGACACTGCGCTTCCCCCTTGTCTGCCCAGTAACGTGATGCATTCGATACCCAGTTGCCGGTGGCAATCCCAAAGCGCCTGCTTGGATTCGGCAGCGCCAACAAATCCCACCGGCATGCCGATAATCAATGCCGGTTTATCACAGCCGTTTTCAAGCATCTCCAGCAACCGAAACAGCGCCGTGGGCGCATTGCCGATCACCACGACGCTGCCAGCCAGCTGCGCTGCCCACAGCTCCAAGGCTGCCATTGAGCGCGTCTCGGCGGTGGCTTTGGCCCGCTGCTGGGTGCGCGGATCATTGAGAAAACACAGCGGTTGCTGTTGAATCATACGCTTGGTAATGCCCTGCTTGACCATCTCGACATCACACAGAATCGCACAGTTGTCTGCCAGCGCCTGCAACCCCGCCGGGCAGGCGTTAGCGCTGAATTTCACCTGCGGAGCCACTTCCGGTATCCCAACACTGTGCACGACACGCATCACCACTTGCTGCTGTTCACGACTCAGCCCCGAGAGGTCGGTCAATTGGCGAATTTGAACAAAGCTCTGCTGCTCGATAGCTTGTGGATCGACTACATAATCAAATGACACTATTGGATTCCTGTCTTCGGCCCACGACTGCAGGCGGCTGGCTCGGGCTTAAATTTCCGGTACCACTGCAGTACCGCGTCAACACAACAGGCTTCATCGCTAAACTCTTCATCCGCAGAGGGAAACGCCGGGCGCCGCAGCATCAACACCAGAATACCCAGCTGCCTGGCGACGGTTAGCTTGGCCACCGTGGCATTTCCACCGCTATTCTTGCAGACCAGCGCATCAACCCGATGCGCGACCATCAACGCCCTTTCATCCGCCTCACTGAACGGCCCGATGGCTTTAATCCAGCGCATCGTGGTGGGCAAGCGGATCTTGGGCGGAGCGGCAGTGCGGAGGATATAACCACGCGATTCCGGTGCCGATGCGGTGCCGTTGTGCTGCAAAGGCAGTCGCACCAACCCAGCCAGCACCTCGGGGGTCAGCTGCCCTGCGGTCAGAAACACGGAGCGCTTATCGGCCAGAGCCGGGATCAATTCATTCCAATCTGAAAACTGCTGCCACCGATCTCCCGGCTGCTGTTGCCAGGCGTTACGATGAAAGCGCCAGCAAGGAACCGAACAGGCCCTGGCCGCAGCAACCGCAGCGGCGCTCATATTTTGGGCAAAGGGGTGGGTGATATCCAAAATAGCCCTTATCGCCTGCTGCTCCATATAACGCTGCAAACCTCCGAACTGGGTGAAACCGCCACTGACCACTGCGCAGGGTACCTGGGGCGCTCGAACCAAACCGGCGACACTGTAGATAACCGTCATCCCCTGCTGATGCAGTGTCGTCGCCACTCGCCGCGCATCCGCGGTGCCGCCCAGCACTAATAACGTCATACCGGCTTGCTCTCACCGCGAGCACAACCCACCCACTCACCCTGGCGGTCAATGGCCCAGACTTCCACCTCAACAGCGGCGGGAACCACGCCGCGCGCGACCTGCAGAGCGGCGGCGCAGACAACGGTCGCCAGATCCACATCCGCCCGTTGACAGGCATTGAGCGCCTCTATACTGGTGTTGGCAGAGCTTACCGCCGCGATCAATCGGTCATCGGCACCCGCCTGTTCGGCAAACCGGGCTAACTGCACAAAATCGATCTGAGAGGCGCGGCTGTTGAGGTCCAGATGGCCGTTCGCCAACTTGCTGATCTTACCAAAACCACCACAAATACTGAGTTTATTAACCGGGGATTTTTTTAAGTATTTCAACACTGCCCCGACAAAATCGCCCATCTCGATCAGCGCCATCTCCGGCAAACCATAGTACGCGGTGATCGCCGCTTCGCTGGTGCTGCCGGTGGTGGCCGCTATGTGGCAGATGCCGTTACTCCTGGCTACATCGATACCCTGATGAATCGAGGCGATATAGGCAGAACAGGAGAACGGCCTGACGATTCCGGTCGTGCCGAGGATGGAGAGTCCGCCGATGATTCCCAACCGGGGATTCATGGTTTTAAGGGCAATTTTTTCACCCTGCTCGACACCGATAGTCACTTCGAAACCGCCCTCATAGCCATAGAGGTCAGCCGTATGGAGCAGGTGCTGAGTGATCATTTTACGGGGCACGGGGTTAATCGCCGGTTCGCCGACAGCCAGCAGCAACCCTTTGCGAGTTACCACGCCAACCCCCGCCCCCGCTTTAAACAGGATGCCGGGGGATGCTGATAAACGCAGCTCCACAAACAGGGTGGCACCGTGAGTGACGTCTGGATCGTCACCGGCGTCTTTGACGGTCGCGACACGAACCCCTTCATCCAGAGGCTGGTAGTCCTTGATGACCAGTGTCACCCTTTCCCCACGGGGCAGTTCAACCTCAACGCTGGCGGGTTGATGGCCCGCCAGCAGCGCCTGCGCCGCCGCCACACAACAGGCTGTCGCACCGGTGCCGGTGCTCAGCCCACTCCGGAGAGGGCGCGGTTGTTCGTCACTTTCAGGCCACATACCCGACCCGACCCGATTCGGTGTAGATGTGGACTGCCACCCTCAGACCGGCGAGATCAGCAGGCACCGGACACCTCAGCATGGTGCGTCTCGACGTCCTGGCCCGCTGCTGCACCGGGCACCTCACTCGACATCTCACCCGACATCTCACCCTTAGGCTGCGAGTCCTGAACCAGAGAGTTACCTTGGTTCGTCAGCGCCGGTTTAACGCTGCCGCGAAATATCTGGGCAATAGCTGCCGGGTTCGAGGGAAAAAACAGGTGCAGGTAACTGGCGGTCACCCCCTGATGGCGATAGATCGCTTCACCCGGCGCGGCATTGCGCTGACGGCGGCCGAAACCGATCGGTTGGTCGGTACCCGAGCTGCGTGAACGGTGGTGAGCGTGGGCTCGCACCTCGCCTTCGGGAAAAACCGCTGTCTGCATCCCCTGGCAACCGCGTTTTCCGCGCATGGCTCCGTCACCCTTCAGCACCCCGAGCATACGATGCTCCTGCTCGGCCAGATCGGTGAGGGTATCCAAGCAATAGAGAAAACCGCCACACTCCGCCAGTAGCATTTTTCCGCTGTGACAGTATGCCCGAATCGCCTCCAGCATCGGCTGGTTGGCCGCTAACTGGGCCGCGTGCAGTTCAGGGTAGCCACCGGGTAACCAGAGTGCATCCACAGTCGGCAGTACGCGATCGTTCAGAGGGGAGAAGAACTGGTATTGCGCGCCCATCTGGGTCAATAAGCGAAGATTAGCATCGTAGATAAAGCTGAAAGCGGCGTCCCGGGCGATACCGATACGCAGCCCCATAAGCGATCGGGGTACTGCATCAACCTCCGCCGGATAAAACGCCACTGGCGCAGGCATATTGGTAATGGCATTGCCGGCCAACCAGCGGGTCCCGGCGGCAAAGCACTGCTCCAACTCATCCCGAACTTCGTTCGCCTGAACCAGCCCCAGATGCCGCTCGGGCAGTGAAACCGCAGGATCGCGCGCCAAGGCGGCTAATAACGGCAGATGATCCGGCAACGCATTGCGGATCAGTTCCGCATGACGCTCGGTGCCGCAACTGTTGGCAATAATGCCGGCGACCTGAACATCATCGCGGTAATTCGCCAAACCGCAGGCCAGCGCCGCCGCGGTCTGAGCCATCCCTTTCACATCCATCACGATAGCAATGGGAATTCCGAACCGAGCAGCCAGATCGGCACTTGACGGCGTGCCGTCAAACATCCCCATGGCTCCTTCGACCAGAATCAGGTCCGCTACCTGTGCGGCTTCATAGAGTTTTTGCTGGCAATAGGCATCACCGGCCATCCACATATCTAACTGCTCAACCCCCTGCCCGGAGGCTTGAGCAAGAATTTGTGGATCCAAATAATCAGGACCGGTCTTGAACACTCGGACGACCTTACCCTGCAGGGTAAAATAACGTGCCAGCGCGGCCGTGATGGTCGTTTTTCCATCCCCGGAACCGGGCGCGGATAAAAACAGTGCGGGGCAATACACAGGGGTGACATCGACAGTCATTAGAACTCAATCCCCGCTTGTGCTTTGACACCTAAACGAAACGCATGCCGTTCATCTTTGATGTTGCTAATGGTGTCTGCGACCTCTTCCAACTCGACCGGCATCGCTCTTCCGGTGATGATGACATTCTGATCTCTAGGACGATTTTTCAGCGCTTCAATCACCGGTTGAACGTCAAGATAATGGTACTTGAACATGTAACTCATCTCGTCAAATACCAGCATCTCATAGCTAGGGTCTTGCAATAACTGCTCGGCAATACGCCAGGCTTTCTGCGCCGCCTCTATATCCTTATCCCGGTCTTGGGTTTCCCAGGTAAATCCCTGACCCATCACGTGCCAATCGATCTGCGGGTGATCTTTAAACAGCATGTGTTCGCCGGTTTGTACACGGCCCTTAATAAACTGAACCACGGCACAGCGCTTACCATGCCCTACCGATCGAGCCATCGTGCCAAATGCGGAGCTGCTTTTACCCTTGCCGTTACCTTTGAGCAGAATCACTACCCCCCGTTCCTGGGTGGCTTGGGCAATTTTCTCAGCGATAACCGCCTTCTTTTTAACCATGCGTTCTTGATGAGATTTCATAATATGGGACACCTATACAGGGACCGGAAGATAGTCGGCATTTAACTCTAACGCTAAACGCTTCCCCCGGCCTCGCTTGACGGAGGAGCGCTCTGTATCAATAACGACGCAATCACCTAACAGAGTGATGCCTTGCATCGTCGCATTGGTTCGCCCATCCGTGAGCAGGTAAGTACGAATTTTGACGCCCGGCGTTTGTCGTTTTATCTGCTGCAGATAGGCCTGCGCTTGCTGCAGTGCTTCGCGCAGCGGGGTACCACCACCGGCAGGAACCGTATTTAACAACTCAGCCAGCTCTTTAGGCGCACGAATTCGCGGCAACAGCGTATCGACCCGGTCGTTACCAAAACCAAAAATAGCCAGTTGCTCACGATCCAGATACGCTTGCTCGCCGATCTGCAACGCCACCGCCTTGGCCGTTGAAAAAGGCCCGTGCCCCAATGTCGAGGCCGAGGTGTCAATCAGCAGCAGGTGCAGCACCGGGACCGCGCCACGCTGTTTCTCAAAACAGATTTTTTTCGGCGGCCAGACTCCAGCGCTGGCAACCAGAGTCGCAAACCAGCCCGGTTTAGTGCTCGCTGCCGCAATGGTTCTGGCCCCTGTTGCACCGGATCCTTTCTTTTTACCGCTCAGACCCCGTTGGCTCTCAATAGCTGCCAGCGTATTTTTTTGCATCTGCCCCTGTGGCAACGTTACATCAACCGCCTCGGCCGCTCTCTGTGGCAGCGGCGGCATCCCGCCCCAGTCCCCATTTCCGCCTGCATCTTGATTTTGGCTGCCATTGTTAGAACCCTTGCTGGCGGCGTTATCGGCAGGGCCTCGATCATCGCTGCTCATCCCTCGCTCAGCGGGCGGGCGCCGAAAGGGAGGCGGTGGCGGCGAGGACTGCGAAGAACTCTGCTGGGGTGACATCTTATGCTTACGCCGGTGCGCCAACACCAGCTCCTCTACGGTATCGATATCGTCCTGACTGATAGCGGGGCGATCACTCCAGGCGGCATGCGCCAGCGCGGCGCGGTACCAAACGATATCTGCGCGCAAACCATCGACCTGGGCCGCGTTGCAGCGCTCAGCAATATCAACCCGCAACGCTTCGCTACAGCCGATACTGCTCAACAACTTTCGGGCGCGGAGGATCTTTTGCAACAACTCCCCCTGTTCTGCGGCATAGCCCAGACAAAACTGCTGAGGGTTGCGATCATAGGCCTCCCGGGTGCGAACAATCTCCACCCGCTCGG
This sequence comes from Motiliproteus sp., assembly GCA_036964625.1. Taxonomy (GTDB): domain Bacteria; phylum Pseudomonadota; class Gammaproteobacteria; order Pseudomonadales; family Balneatricaceae; genus Motiliproteus. Next base: position 9,944 of record JBALTG010000049.1, on the reverse strand, counting down.
CCGTCGAATACTGATTACTGAGTTCCACCGACAGACCAAAGCGGTCCTGTAATTGCGGGCGTAACTCTCCCTCATCCGGGTTCATGGTTCCCACCAACAAAAACTCGGCAGCATGACTATGGCTGATGCCATCCCGTTCGACACGATTGATCCCGCTAGCCGCCACATCCAGCAGCAAATCAACCAGATTGTCAGCCAGCAGGTTCACTTCATCCACATACAATACGCCATCGTGAGCCTTGCTCAACAGCCCCGGCCTGAAGTCAACATTCTGGTTACTGAGTACCTGTTGCAGATCGAGAGTACCCAACAGCATCTCTTCACTGGCACCCAAGGGCAGCGTCACAAACTCTGCGGCCACGAGGGGTTCGTCTGCGGATGCACTGCCACGCGGATGCCCCGGCAGAAGATCCGCCAGGCCGCGGGCAAGCGTTGACTTGGCACTGCCGCGGGGGCCACTAATCAACACCCCACCGATGGTCGGGTTGATCGCGGCCAGAATCAGCGCCAGCTTGAACGATGCCTGACCGGACACCGCGCTGAACGGAAAACGATCTACCTGTTGAGAAGACATATCAACCTCATAACGCTCTCTGGAATTCGACCCTCAGGGTGGATAGGTGGCGATGGTAATCGCATCAAAGATGCGTAACAACCAGGGCTCATGCCGGCGAGTGTCCAGCAGCTCATACCGCCTGGCTCAACCAGTAACTTCCGATGATGGCTCATACTGGCGAGTGTCCAGCAGCTCATACCGCCTGGCTCAGCCAATAACTTCCGATGATGATCGAGCTGGCAGCAACCAGGCGGCGACTCCAATCAAGCACCTGCTCATTCAGCCGTTGCAGCAGGCTACCCCAGCCTAACCCGAAAGCGACCATGCTCAGCATGACCCCAAACGAAAATACCGCAAGATAACCAAATGCCGCGCTCATCTGACCCTGGGCCATCGCCGGAATCAATGCCATGGCCGGGGCGCTGCCCGCGAGCCCATGCAGCATACCAACGAAGACCGGTGCATGCCCGCCGCTGCCGTGACCTCGATGGGTTTGATCCCCCGCCTGGTGCCAATGTCGGTGCACTACCTGGTCATGGCGATGCTGATCGAGGCTCAATCGCCGTTGGCGAAAACCCCAAAAGCACCACAGGCCCAAGACAATAAGTAAGACGCCGACGCCAATTTCAGCCATACGCTGCAATGACTCAGGAATCGCTAATCCCAGACCAAAGAGCATGATGCCGCTGCAGAGTAGCACCCCACCATGGCCAACGGCCCACTGGGCGCTGAAGCGCAGGGTACGGGCCAGGCTGGGACGCCCCACACTCAAAACAGAGACCGCCATCACATGATCGGCATCCAGGGCATGCATCAGCCCTAGCATGAACCCCAGACTGAGCAAACTGTAAATTTCAGGATTCATTGTTGAGATTCTCCGTTAATGGATCAGCGAGGGGGCGTATCCGGGCTAACAATTCGCCGCAATTCTATACTGCTGAGGAAGATGAACGCCGGAATATTTCGTACACCACCTGCCAGTGCGAGCTGACATCCGCAGCTGACACGGATGGGGCCACTCACCCAAACACACGAAATTAACATACGAAGTTTTGAACCAGTACGCTCTGAGCGACCGAGTCTTTAGCGAAAAAAAACGTGCGCTGACAGCCCCAGAGGATGCGTCACAAACGTATCATGCAGAAGGGGAAGTCCGTTTCAGTCACCCCAGACACGTTAAGCAAGCGCGGCTTAAGCCGTACGCTCCCCGCCTTGCAGCACCCATTTATTTAACACCCAGGCCGACATCAGCCCCAAGACCAGCCAAAATACGGCATTGGCGGAGGCACTGGCGACGATAAAGTCGGAATGAAGCGCCATTAACGTTTCCACAACCTGAGGGTCAGAATGGGAAAACTCAGGCCCAGCGCCGTGGGGAGCCCCGACCAGATGAGGCGCGGCCAGCAGCACCAGACCGCCGAGCTTAGCGAGCTTTGGGGCGAAGGCCAGCATGGCCAATCCTGCCCCTGTCACCAACACCGTCAACACCCACCACTCCTGACGATTTTCGAGGGGCGCAGCTTCGACCCCCGGAATTTCCGGCGGCAAACCCAGACCGGGAGCGACAAAAAAGGCGATAAAACCTGCCCCGCCCCAAACCAATCCTTTTAACGCTGTCAATCGAGTTATACCAGAAAGCTGTAGCTGCCCCATAATCGCCAGCAACAGTACAGAAAAACCGATAGCCGCTAACACATTAGAGAGGCCGCTATAGAGAAACCGCTCGGCACCATCTTCCGGCGCCCAAGCCTGCGCATCATGGTGATGTTCGCCACCGTGACTACCGGCTTCCTGCTCGATAACCTCCGGTTGTACTTCGAACGCTTCGGCGGCAAAAATAATAGGAGCCACCTGCCACTGCTGCCCCAGGGTCAAGAACAAACCACTGACCAATCCCACCAGCAACGAAGCCAAAACCAGACGTCGGAAAAACATGCGCACTACCTCATACAGAGCATGCAGCTGCGACAAAAACCGCAGCCGATCTACGAAAAACAGCTTAGATTAAGACCCGCCGTCAATGGCAGGGAAACGCAACCGTATGCCGAGTGTCATGCGCGGCATTATGCGCGGCGTCCATGGGCATGAAACCCACAGTAAACAGGATCACCGCACCGAACAAACAGGCGCCTAGCGTCTGAACCATTGTGGAACGTTCAGAAACAGCTTGCTGGCCTACTGTCGCTTGTAAAAGCATTTTTTGCTCCTTGTTAGCACCCACGGCGCTTTATCAGAAAAATAAATGTTATCAACAGGTCGCTCCAGACTGATCAAGAGCCTGATTTACCGGGTATTACTGACGCCTGCAAGCGATTTTGTTACAGATATCCTGAGACGGCAGCACTACTGCTTACAAATCAAACAGCAACCATGCGACCCAATTAACTCAACCCCATGAGCGCCCATTGAGAGAGACAACGATAGTTCATCATATTGGCGTAAATCAATTGGGTTTTTACCGTATGTCGCAATTAAATACCTTCTGGTCGCATGTCGCAACGGGGTACTTACTAGTCGCAAGAAGCGACAATAGAAGCTTTTTTTTCCTCTAACCTCCGCAGTACGAAAATAACCATGATGCCTATGATGATTTATGCACTGTTGGTGCAATAAGATTCTGGCTAGAATACAGCCCAAATCTGAATGAGCACCAAAAACAAGAGAGCACTCAACTAAGGAACAGGGTGTAAATCCCTGGCGGGCCCGCCGCTGTAATCGAGGACTGAAGCTGCAAGGGAGCCTTAAAACTCCCAGCCACTGCCGGGGAACACTCCGATGGGAAGGCGCAGCCAGGAGTATGTCGGACTTAACACTGATCTACTGCGGAAAACCCGAATTTGGTCATATTTTCACGATCACCCTCGTTAAATAGCTCGCTATTCGCCTTGGATGATCGAAAAATCTGCCTCAAATCGGATTTCCCTCGCTACGATCGGCCAAGCCCGACAGCCTCCTAGGGTTGATCCGAAAGCCAGAACATTTAGTGAGATGCTTTATAGAAGAGGTCCGATGGTAAAGGCTTCAGGAGTCGCTGCAGCCTTTATTAATGGCGCACACTCCAACCCACTGACTTATCTACGGGACCTACTGATGAGCCAACAACGCCACACCCTTACTACCGATGCTGCAGTGATCGCAACTCGAAAAAGCTGTTCTGCCGATGGCATCGGCTTGTCGCACTATATCCTGATGGACAAGCATAACGCAGCACCAGAAGCCGCTGTTATCGCCACACGAAAAAGCTGCTCCGCCGACGGCGTGGGATTATCCCACTATATCCTGATGGATAAGGAGAGCTGATCATGAACGCACCTGTTACCCGCACTGTAGACACCCAAACAGCAGCCACCCTGCCTCCCGGACACGCCCCTTCTCAGGGCCTTTACCTGAACAGCGGCAATGGCGCCACCCTGGTTCCCATCGATATCGGTCACGACGATTTTATGGCTGTGATCGACCCGCATACCGCCTTCTGGGCACTGGTAAAGAAAGACCGCCTGGCCGAACAGCTGTGCAACGGTGAGCTGGCCCAGACCTATGCCGAGAAGGCACCGGCTTTTGCCGCAGAGATGCAGATGCTGCGCTTCGGCCTCAAACCCTCTGCGGTTTACGTCAATCCGACCGAACGCTGCGATCTCAACTGCCAGTACTGCTATATCCCGGCCGATATGCGTCGCGATGGCGAACAGATGAGTCAGGCCAAGCTCATTGACGCACTGACGATCCTGAAGGGCCATTTTGATCAGACCATCGATGATGGCCGGCTACCCCAGATTATCTTCCATGGGGCGGAACCGCTGATGAACAAGCGCGCGATGTTTGCCGCCATCGACCATTTTAAGGACGACTACCGCTTCGGGGTACAGACCAACTCCACCAAGCTGGATGATAAGTCGATCGAATTCCTGACCTCCCGAGAGGTCAGCATCGGACTCTCTCTGGACGGCCCGCTGGCTGCGATCACCGACAAGACCCGCATCACCTGGACCGGCAAGAGCGTCCACGACAAGGTCTTGACGGCAATGGAGAAACTTCGCGGATATCCCCATTACAGCGTGATTGCCACCAGCACCACGGAAAACCTGGTCCACCTCAAGGATATGGTAGAGCTGTTCCATAGCTACGAAGTGCCAACCTGTATGCTCAACCAGGTCCGTTGCACCCTGCCCGGAGCCCGTGAAGTGCGGCCCAATGACGCCGATCAGGCACGCCACTTCATCGCCGCCCTGGACCGCAGCCACGAACTGTATAAGGAAACCGGACGCAAGTTAGTGATCGCCAACTTCGCCAATATCCTGCTGTCGATCCTGGCACCCACCGCGCGTCGATTGATGTGCGACATCTCGCCATGCGGTGGCGGACGTGCCTTCTTCGCCCTGGCCCCCAGCGGGGACCTGTTTCCCTGCAGCGAGTTTATCGGGGTAGAGGAGTTCAAGGGCGGCAATCTGTTCGAGGACGATATCGACCAGGTATTAAAATCCGAGCCATTCCTCAAGGTAACAGAACGCAACGTCGACCAGTTCAAACCCTGTAGCGACTGCGCCATCCGTCACTTCTGCGGCTCCCCTTGCCCTGCTGAAGCCTTTGAGATGAACGGCGGCCAGGATCGCACCGGTGCCTTCTGCGAATTCTACGAAGAACAGATTCGTTACGCCTTCCGCTTGATTGCCGACGGCAAAGCCGACGACTATCTCTGGGATGGGTGGGATAAAGGGGTCGAAACCACGTTCGATTTTTCGCTGATGTAAGCTTTTTAGACACTATCAAGGCACACGGATGTGCCTCTCGCCATGACACCTGGCCATTGCGGAATCCGCACAGACAGGGCCAAAAATACGGCGAACAAATTCCAATGGTTATCGCCTATGCTGATCTCCATCTGAAAATGCCTGCCAGATTTTATCGGCAAGGCGATCACATTCAAAGACTGAAATAAGCATGATATTGACACCCATAATACTCTGCGCCCTGTTGCTGGACTTCTGGCTGGGCGAGCCTCGAAGGGCCCACCCGCTCGTTGCCTTCGGCCGCTTGACCGAGTGGCTTGAAACGCGTTGGAACCGGCCATCAGGCTCCGATTTACAGCGTAAAACCTTGGGGGTTATCGCGGTAACAGGGTTGCTGGGGAGCTTTGGCCTGGCCGCGCATTTCATCATAGACGCACCGGGGTTCGGTGTTAGTTTCGAGATCCTATTACTCTATCTCTGCCTCGGTGGCCGCAGCCTGGGCGAGCACGCCGAAGCGATAGCGGCGCCCCTCCAACAGGGGGATTTAGAGCAAGCACGGCGAGCGACCAGCTACATGGTCAGCCGCGACACCACCCAGATGAGCGCACCCGACATGAGTAAAGCGGCCGTTGAATCGGTGTTGGAAAACGGTAATGACGCCCTCTTCGCCACCCTCTTCTGGTATTGCATTGGCGGCCTTCCCGGCGCGATTATCCACCGCCTCAGCAACACCCTGGACGCGATGTGGGGCTACCGCACCGAGCGCTTCACCCACTTCGGCTGGGCGGCCGCCAGGCTAGACGATCTGCTCGCCTGGATCCCCGCTCGCCTGTGCGCGATCACCTATGCCCTGCTGGGCTGCACTCGAAACGCCCTCCGCTGCTGGCGTACGCAAGCAGCCGCCTATCCCGGCCCCAACGGAGGAGCCGTGATGGCAGCCGGAGCCGGTGCGTTAGGGGTGCAACTGGGGGGAAGCGCGATCTATCATGGTAAAACCAAACAGCGTCCACTGCTGGGTTCGGGGCCGGAACCCCAAGCCAAGGATATCCGACGCGCGGTCGCGATGGTGCAGCACGGCGCCTGGTGGTGGCTGGGGCTGATCTTTTTGCTGGAAGCACTGTTGAGTGGGTACCTGTAAATGGACGATAAATGGGTACATCAACAGCACGCGACTGAAGCAGCCCTTGGGCAACGCGTCGAGCCCTTGCTCCGGGTTGAGCATCAGTGCCATCAAGCACTGCCCCACGGCGGCAATCTGGAGGCTGCCGAGCTTCGTTTCGGCAAACCCGATCAAGGTTGGCTAGACCTTTCCACCGGCATCAGCCCCTGGTCTTTTCCCTTCAGCGAGGTACCTGAAAGCCACTGGCAGCGTTTGCCGCATACCGAGAAGACGTTGGAATCAGCCGCCGCCAACTATTACCAAACCGACAACCCGCTGGCGATTCCCGGCTCCCAGTTTGCGATTCAACGACTCCCCGGTCTTTTTCGACGCTGCCGAGTCGCGTTACCGCGTTGGGGTTATAACGAACACTTCGCTGCCTGGGAGGCCGCAGGCCACCAACCCCTGCGTTACGACGACAGCGACCCGGATCGACTCGAACAACAGATAAACCAAGGCGAGGTCGACGTGGTACTGGTGATCAACCCCAACAACCCGAGTGGCCAGCTTATCCCTCAGCAGCGGCTGCGCCGCTGGCACCAGACCTTGGCGGCTCAAGGCGGCTACCTGATTGTCGACGAAGCCTTTATGGACGCCTCCCCCGAGCAGAGCCTCACCCCCCTTGGCCCACAAAAGGGCCTGATCGTGCTGCGTTCGGTAGGCAAGTTTTTCGGACTGGCGGGTATTCGGCTCGGCTTCCTGATGGCGACCGAAGAGATCCGCGCTGCTATCGCGAAAGAGCGAGGCCCCTGGGCCATCCCTGGCCCCAGCGCCTGGGTCGGATGCCAAGCGCTCGCTGCGACTTCATGGCAGGCTCAACAGCGCCAGCGGCTACACGGCGAGGCCAACAAACTCAACCAGCTGCTGCGGCGCCATCTGCATACACACGCATCCCGTCTCGTGCAGACCGCCTATTTCACCACCCTGTTCCTGCCCCCAGCGCCAGCGCAAGCCATCTATCAAACACTGGGCCAACAGGGATTGCTGATCCGTTTCTTCGAGCCCCAACAAGGACTCTGTGGCCTGCGCTTTGGGCTGCCGGCGACAGCGAACCAATGGCGGCGGCTAACCGAATCTCTGGAGCGATTAAACAGATGAGCACCCCCGAATCAGCCGGTTTTATCAACAAACAGTTGCAGCCCCTTTGGCTTGCCGGCCAGTTTCTCACCCGCCTGCCGATGCCGCTGGATCCACAGTCGATACCCTCAAATAAGGCGATAGGCCGCTCGCTGCTGTGCTATCCGTTGATCGGCCTACTCATCGGCGCGCTGTTGACGGCAGTCGCTATCGGACTCTCACCCTGGTTGCCCGTATCGGTACGGGCGGCGTTGGTGGTCAGCCTCTGGGTACTGATCACCGGCGCGCTACATCTCGACGGGCTGGCCGACAGCGCCGATGCCTGGATCGGCGGCCAGGGCTCCCGCGAACGCACCCTGGTGATTATGAAAGATCCGACCTGCGGCCCGGTCGCCGTCGCATTGGTGGTACTGCTATTGCTGCTAAAATTTACCGCGGTAGAAGCGCTGCTGCTACGCTCGCAAGGCGCCTGGCTGATGTTGGCCCCCGTGGTTGGACGCGCCGCTATCTTGCTACTCTTTCTCACCACGCCCTATGTCAGAGGCGGTGGTCTGGCCGAGGTGCTGAGCCGTGACTTCCCCCGCCGCGCCGCCGTCGTCACCTGCCTGCTGTTACCGTTGCTGCTGTTAGCCCTCTCGGTGGCGCTGACGTTCGCCCTCCTGCTCGGCTGCGGTCTGCTATTTCTAGGACTGCGCTACGGGATGAACAAGCGCCTGGGCGGCTGCACCGGAGATACCGCCGGCGGTTTGATCGAAATCCAGGAAGCCGCCGTTTTGCTGCTGCTTCTAGCGGTGCTACCGGGGTGATCAATCTAGACCAAATCCATTTATTGTCGCCATAATTTGAGGCCTTAAATCCAGAAACATAACTTATTCATTTCAGGTGCCCATCCGGGAGAATCGGGAAATCGGTGAAACGCCGATACGTGCCCAGCGCTGTAATAGTGATGGCGCCGTCAGATGCCACTCGTGCGAACGGGGAAGGCGACGGTACCAGTTGACCTTAAGTCAGAAGACCGGCCTGAAAGCAAACAACAAGCGCACGGCCAGGCGCTTTAAATTTCCATCAAGGGGAATACCATGGAGAATCCAAACAACAACCATCAATCCGAAGCCTTCTTCTCAGAAGAGGAACGCCAGGGGTTGTACAAAACGATCTTCAACCGCCGCGACGTGCGCGGACAATTCAAATCCGACCCCATCCCCGATGAGGTCTTGAGTCGCGTGCTTTACGCCGCCCACCACGCCCCTTCGGTCGGCTTTATGCAGCCCTGGAACTTTGTTGTCGTGCGCTCTGACGAGGTTAAACAACAGGTACACAGCGCCTTTAGCGAAGCCCACCAGGAAGCGGCGGGGATGTTTGAAGGCGACAAGAGTGAAGTCTACAAGACCCTTAAACTGGAGGGCATCCTCGAGTCCCCGGTCAATATCTGCATCACCTGCGATCGAGAACGCACCGGCCCCACCGTGATCGGGCGGACCCATATCGAAACCATGGACCTTTACAGCAGTGTCTGCGCTGTCCAGAATTTCTGGCTGGCTGCTCGAGCCGAGGGGCTGGGGGTCGGCTGGGTCAGCATCATTAAACAACAAGCACTGCAACAGGCGCTGGCAATCCCAGAAAACATTATCCCCATCGCGTACCTGTGTGTCGGCTACGTCAGTCACTTTTACAACAAACCTGAGCTGGAAACCGCCCAGTGGTTACCCCGCCTGCCGTTGCAGGATCTGGTCTCTTTCGACCAGTGGAATAACCCCAAGTCTGCGGCCGAAGAGTCGCTGATCGCTCAGATCGAACAGGACCAGGGTTTTCCAGCACAATAGTCCACACACACTAGTCCAACACACTAGTCCGGCAATCTGCCGATAAGCCCGGTCTAGGAGCCTGTCGGACTTGGCCGATCGTAGCGAGGTAAAGGCGATTTGAGGCAGATTTTTCGATCTTTTGAGGCGAATAGCTAGCTATTTAACGATAAAGATCGGGAAATATGACCAAATTCGGGTTTTCCGCAGTAGATCAGTGTTAAGTCCGACAGGCTCCTAGAGTCGGATTGCGAAGCTTGGCACCCTTCAGCGCTGACTCTCTACCCCCCATTAGCGGCGTATCTTACGCCGCCGTTTATATTGCTTCAGGAGTAACGCCATGAAAAAAGCCTTTGCCGACATCATCCTAGACTGCGGTGAAGACCTGAACCGTGAGGGCCTGCGAGACACTCCTGAGCGTGCCGCCAAAGCGTTCACCTACCTGACTCGCGGTTATCGACAAACGCTGGACGAGGTGGTCAACAACGCGCTGTTCGACTCGGACAACTCCGAGATGGTGCTAGTCAAAGATATCGAACTCTACTCGATGTGCGAGCACCACATGCTGCCATTTATCGGCAAAGCCCATGTCGCGTACATACCTTCAGGAAAAGTGATCGGCC